>DASYOJ010000329.1:0-2026 GCA_036007925.1 Candidatus Nanopelagicales bacterium | reverse complement strand
GTCAATCCAGGGGTGGCCTGGACGGCAAGGTTGTGCTCGTGGCCGATGGCGCCGTAGGCGAGCAATCCGATTCGTGTTTCGGGCACGTGTCATCTCCTGAGGGTGCTGGGGGTCGGGGTGACGCTAACCGACTCCTAACGCTCTCGCTATCTGAAGTCCCATTGCCCGCTGTCCTGCTGGGTTGGGATGGAAGGAAGCCGACGCGAAAGGACCCGATACTTCCGTGAGGCCGAAGACCCAGGAATCCGCACCGGCGCAGACTCCACGGCCGATGGTCGACTCCCCGGAACTTCCCCAGATGCCCACGACCGGGGCCCACCCGAATCGTTGGGTTGCCAGAATCTGCCCATTCAGGGTGCCTTTCGTCGTGGAAAGGTTGCGGCTCGAGCCGAAGAAGGTTGTGAAGCGATACGGGTTCGCGGCTTGCGGGACCAAGATGGTGTCCCGCGCCCAGGCGAAATCGGCCGGGCTCAACGTCAGGTATCGACACGGTTGCCCAACGGCGCTGCGGGTGATGTCCGGATAGGTCATCGGAAGCACCTGCGCATCAGCGGCGAGGGACAGTGCGTCGATCGTCGAGCCTCCCGCCAGGGTGCAGGTGCCGCCGTCGAGGCAGTCCGCGATCCGCTGGTAGCCGGCAGGCAGTCGGCCGGTCAATTCCTGTACACCGTCTTGCACGGAGGGAAAACGGCTCAGCGGTGGCGCGTTTCCTGAGGCGAGCGGACAGTCGATACTCAGCGCGCAGGTACTCAAGATGGAGGTGAAACCGATGTCGTTACCACCTATGGAGAAGGTCAGAACATCGATGTCGCGCTTCCCGATCATGGCAGTGACCTGCTGAATCTGTGATTCGCGCTGGCCGGCCGAACGTTGGGGGCCGAGTACGCCGGAATTGATCGTGGCACCCGAACACGAGACGTCGATCAACGTGACCGAAGTCTTGTCGGATGACTCCTCGAGGGCGAGGGCGGCTTGCGCGGGCCCGGAGCGCACGCTGCGGTTGCACGAATCGTCGTCGTAGTAGGGACGGAAATCCGGATCTGGATCGCGAAGCCACGCCTGCACGTTCCTTGGATTGCCTTCACCAGAGGCGTACGAGTCACCCATCACCACGAAGAGGTAATCCTTGATGGTGGCGTCGACCCACTGGTAGTCCACGTTGGTGCCATCGAAGCGCACCTCTAATTTCAGGCGGTAGTCCCCTTCCGGGAGTCGAACGTTGCTCGTGCACGATGCGGACTTGTTAGGACGCCATTTGGTCAGTTCCACTTGGCGCTTGCCGCGGTAAATCCGCCAGCGGTATTCACGACCTTCGGATCGACAGGCGTCCAAACGAACCTGAAACCCACGCGGGTTCAAGTACCAGGACTGGGAGCCATCGATGAGTCGTTCGTGGGGTTGCGCGATTCGATTGCCGGCACCTTCGTACTTTTTTGCGGGTTTGAGACCAAGAGGCCGGGCTTTGGGGACTCCACCATCGCCGTCGATGAAACCGTCACCATTTGCGTCCTTGGATTGCGGCTCCATTGACCAATCGGGCACCGCCTCGGCTTTGGGAGAAGCTGAAACCGGCACAGCGGCCAGGACCGACATGGCGAAGACCATCGCCACGATCGCTGCTAGTCGGCTGCGCATGAGCACACCGTAAGCCTGCGTCGATTGCCGACTAGGTCACCACCATGGGTACGGGCCCTTTGGCGCGGTAGGTGGCTCGGGGCTCGGGTGTGGGCATCGGGTGTTGCGGATCAGCGGGTACGAGGCGATGCTGCGCGGCCGCGTGCAACACGATGATGCGGGCCTCCAGTAGCGCGAATTGATCCCCGAGGCACTTACGGGTGCCAGCGCCGAACGGGAAGTAGGCACCGCGTGGTAGTCCGGCATGTAGTTGCTCCGTCCACCGTGACGGCTCCCACCTGTGCGGGTTCACGAAGTACTCAGGGTCGCGCTGTGTCACGTACTGACTGATGAGAACGTGGGCTCCGGCCGGCACCTGCACACCCGCGACATCAAGATCAGCCAGGGCGCG
>DASYOJ010000328.1:0-19747 GCA_036007925.1 Candidatus Nanopelagicales bacterium | reverse complement strand
GAAGCTGGTTGGAGTGCGCGTCGTCAACTGGACAGCGCTCACGCTCGTGGCGTTCCTCGTCTGCGGGTTGGTCATCAAGTTCCTCCCAGACATCCCCACAGGCATCCGGATGCGCTCGTGGGGTGTGCTGTTCGCGACCGTATGGATGCTCGGCTCGAGCGCTGTCTTCGGCCTGTACACATCCTTGTCGAACACGATCGGTGCGGCGATTGTCGCGTTCGGCACACCGATCGTGCTGATGTTGTGGTTCTACCTGGTGTTCATGGGCATCTTGATCGGTGCGGCTATCGAGGCCCACTTGATGGGGGTGAAAGCACCACCTCGGCCGGTTCCCATCCATGTTCCAGCGTGGGCGAAGGCTGCGCTGGCGAAGGTGGGGATCGGGGCGACCGGATCGGCAAGCCTGCCCGACTAGCGGGGACCAGGAAGCGTTACGAGGAGAAGCGTTACGAGGAGAACCAGCGCGGCGGGCCGGCGATCAAGGCGGCAGCGAAGGCACCGAATGTTGCCCCGACTCCCGCGGAGAAGGACCCCACGAATGGCATGATCAAGCCGCCGAACCACCCGGCAGCACCGAGGACCGCACCCGAGCCCACCGCAAAGGCCAGTCGGCCACCTGCACCACCGGAGGGGTCAACCTTCTTTGCGGGCGGCTGCGCCGCACGCTCGGGTGTTCGCGAGCCACCCGAAGGCGGGGTGTTCATCGCGTTGACCTCGCGAAGCAGTCTTTCGATGTCGTCGTCGGCCATATTGCCAGTGTGCCTCAGGACGCACCCGAATACGAATGAGGGCCCCACCCGAAGGTGGGACCCTCATCGAAGCTCGTAGTAACTGACGCTTACGTCAGCTCAGGCGATACGAACCTTGTCCGCCTGGGGGCCCTTGGGGCCTTGGACGATGTCGAATTCGACGAGCTGGTTCTCCTCCAGGGAGCGGTAGCCGTCGGCCTCGATCGCCGAATAGTGGACGAATACATCTGGTCCTCCGTCGGCCTGGGCGATGAAGCCGTAGCCTTTTTCGGAGTTGAACCACTTCACGGTTCCTTGAGCCATGTTGCACATTCTCCTTGCACGAAGTTTCGCGCCGGACACCGCGCCCGGAGCGGGCTAGCCGTTCAAACCTTCGTCCGGAATCTGTGCTGATGCTCAGAAACTGTGGTGCGCACCTGGCTGGTGGCGCCGATGAACGGTGGTGCTGATCGGTACTTGCCTACCTTGAGCATAACCACACCCACCCGTCGCTACGCTCACGCGGTGACCATCGAGCAATTGCGGACCTTCGTTGCCGAGTCACTCGCGCAGATGTTCGCGGGTTCGCAGGTCGAACTTCCGGTAACCGAAGACATCGTCATCGAGCGGCCGAAGTCCCGTGACCATGGTGATTACGCGACGAATGTCGCGCTCGCTTTGGCCAAGAAGGCCGGGCGCAATCCGCGTGAACTCGCCGGTGAACTCGCCGGACTGCTGGCTGGAGCGGAGGGCATCGCCTCGGTGGAGGTCGCCGGTCCGGGCTTCGTCAACATCACCTTGGAGGCTGCTGCCCAAGGGGAGGTGGCGCGGACCGTGGTGACAGCAGGGGACGTATATGGCCACACGGGCACTCTCAGCGGGCGCACCGTCAATGTCGAGTTCATCTCCGCGAACCCGACCGGGCCGCTGCACCTTGGCCACACCCGCTGGGCGGCCGTAGGTGATGCCATTGCGCGCGTTCTGGCCGCAGCGGGTGCGGATGTCGCCCGGGAGTTCTACATCAACGACCGCGGCGTGCAGATGGACAAGTTCGGCGCGTCGGTCATGGCCGCCGCCCATGGCCGGCCGGTCCCCGAGGACGGCTACCACGGCGGATACATCACCGACCTTGCCGCATCGATCCGCGCAGAGGACCCCGACATCCTCGACCAACCAGAAGGCGATCAGCTCGTCGCCTTCCGGGAAGCGGCCTACGCCAAGCAGCTGCGTCAACAGCAGCAGGTACTCGAGTTATTCCGCACGCATTTCAACGTCTGGTACTCGGAGCGCGAATTGCACGATTCCGGCGCCGTGGAACGCGGACTGCAGCGGCTGCGCGAGCAAGGCCACGTCTTCGAGGAGGGCGGCGCGATCTGGCTGCGCACCACGGACTTCGGCGACGACAAGGATCGCGTCCTCATCAAGGCCGATGGCGAGTACACCTACTTCGCCTCCGACACCGCCTACTACGTTGACAAGCGTGCCCGCGGCTTCGATATCAACATCTACCTGCTCGGTGCCGATCACCACGGTTATGTGAACCGCCTTCGCGCGGTCGCGGCCTGCGCGGGCGACGACATGGACGCCAACATTGAAGTTCTGATCGGCCAGCTGGTGAAGATCACCCGTGGGGGGCAGGAAGTCAAACTCTCCAAGCGCGCCGGGAACATCGTGACCCTCGAGGATCTCGTCGAAGAGGTTGGTGTCGACGCCGCGCGGTACACCCTCATCCGTTACCCGGTCGACTCCCCGCTCACCCTCGACCTGGAAACGATCACCCGACAGACCAACGACAACCCGGTCTTCTACGTGCAATACGCCCACGCGCGGATTTCCTCGGTCCTGCGCAACGCCGCGGAGTTGGGCATCGATTGGTCGAGCCTGGATTTCGATCCGGGGCTGCTCTCCCACGAACGAGAAGACGATCTGCTGGGCACCCTCGCCGAATTCCCGCGTGTGGTGGCCAGTGCCGCTGAGTTGCGCGAGCCGCATCGGGTGGCCCGCTACCTCGAGGAGCTTGCGACCGTGTACCACCGCTTCTACGACGCCTGCAAAGTGTTGCCCCGCGGCGATGAAGAGCTATCGGACCTGCACGTGGCCCGGCTGTGGCTGTGCGCCGCTTCCCGGCAGGTGCTCGCCAATGGGCTAGATCTGCTGGGCGTGAGCGCACCCGAGCGTATGTAGCGCAGTGCGCGAAGTCGGTACTGCCCTAGCCTTGCCTCGTGCGAGCACACCCCGCCGGTCCACGCCATGCTGACATCTCGGTCGATGGCTCGCCGCTGGCTGCGGTGAACGTGGAAGCCATGCGCGAACTGCCCGCGCACGTGTGGCCCCAAGGCGCCCACCGCGGGGTAGATGGTCAGCTGCTGGTCGGGGGAGTGGACGTCCGTGACCTCGCACATGAATACGGCACGCCGTTGTTCGTCATGGACGAGGCGGATGTGCGCGCGCGAGCGCAGGCGTTTTGGTCGGCGTACTCCCAGGCCGGAGCCCATCGCGTCTACTACGCGGCGAAAGCTTTCTTGAGTACCGCGGTTGCGACCTGGGTTACCGAGGAAGGCCTGGGGATCGACGTCGCCAGTGGCGGGGAGCTCGCTGTGGCGATCCGGGCAGGTGTGCCAGGTGAAGCGCTCTTGATGCACGGCAACAACAAATCGATGGCTGAACTTACCGCCGCAGTCGATTACGGGGTGGGTCGCATCGTGCTGGACTCCTTCGAGGACATTGCCCGGTGTGCGCAGGCGGCCGCTGAAGCCGGGCGCGTGCAGCCGGTGCTGGTGCGCGCAACCGTGGGTGTGGAAGCGCACACCCATGAGTTCATCGCCACTGCCCACGAAGACCAGAAATTCGGACTGTCCGCTTCGGGGGGTGCGGTTGAGGAGGCAGTGCGGCGAATCGCGAAGTTGCCGAGCTTGACGCTGGTCGGGCTGCACTCGCACATTGGTTCGCAGATCTTCGACGCCTCGGGTTTTGAGGTAGCTGCGGCTCGGGTCGTGGCGTTGGCAGAACGCATCTACGACGAACAGGGCATCGAGATCGAAGAACTCAACCTCGGCGGCGGCATGGGCATCGCCTACCTGGACTCCGATGATCCGCTCGACGTTCAGGAGATGGCTGGGCAGATCGGCGACATAGTCGCAAAGTCCTGCGCCGACTACGGCATCACCACTCCGCGCCTGGCATTCGAGCCCGGACGGGCGATCGTGGGGCCAGCAGGCGTGACGCTCTACGAGGTGGGCACCGTCAAGCCCGTGCAGGTGGACCACGGTCAGGTGCGCACGTACGTCTCAGTGGATGGCGGCATGAGCGACAACATCCGCACCGCGCTCTACGGAGCCGACTACACCGTCACCTTGGCATCGCGGGTGTCCGAGGCTGAGCCCACGCTGTGCCGGGTCGTGGGCAAGCATTGCGAATCTGGGGACATCGTCGTTCGCGATGCCTGGTTGCCGGGAGATCTCGCACCAGGAGATCTGCTGGCCGTCGCGGCCACCGGTGCCTACTGCCGGTCGATGGCCTCGAACTACAACTTCCTGCCCCGCCCGGGGGTGGTGGCCGTACGCGATGGCCGCTCTCGGGTGATAGTGCGCCGAGAGACCATCGAGGACCTCCTCGGTCTTGACGTGGCCACCTGAAAGGCTGTGCCCCATCGCGCTTGAATAAGCGCGCCTACGAGTGAAGGAGTGAGCATGCCTGCGCGCGACGAGGTGACCATCGCCGTTCTCGGTGGCGGCACCGTCGGTACCTCGATCGTTGAGTTGCTCGCGGCCAACGCTGATGACCTTCGCGAACGCGTAGGTGTGCCGCTACACCTGCTCGGGGTGGCTGTTCGCGATGTTGCGAAGCCGCGTCCGGGGATACCCACAAACCTGCTGACGGCTGATCCGCTGGCACTTGCCCGCTCGGGCGCGGATGTCGTCGTCGAAGTCATGGGTGGGATCGAGACCGCCCGCGCGTGCATCCTGGCTGCCATGGAGTCCGGATCGAGCGTGGTCACCGCTAACAAGGCGCTACTGGCAGAAGACGGTGCAGCCCTGTACGAGGCGGCCAGTAAGTACGGAGTGGATCTGTATTTCGAGGCGTCGGTGGCCGGCGCGATTCCACTGCTGCGGCCTTTGCGCGAATCTCTCGCCGGGGATCGGGTGCGCAAGGTGATGGGCATCGTTAACGGCACCACCAATTACATGTTGACCAAGATGGACGAAGAAGGTGTGGAATACGACGCCGTCTTCGCTGAGGCCGATGCCCTCGGCTACCTCGAAGCCGATCCTTCGCTCGATGTCGATGGGCATGACGCCGCTGCCAAGGCGGCGATCCTCGCCGAGCTTGCTTTTCATACGCGGGTCACGATCGATGATGTCCATGTCGAGGGAATCGCCGATGTCACTGCCGATGACATGGCAGCCGCGCGCGAAATGGGTTTCGTGATCAAGCTTCTCGCTATCGCTGAAGTTGTCGACGGCAGCGAAGATGGCGAAGCCGGAGTGATCGTTCGCGTACACCCTGCGATGGTGCCCAAAACCCATCCGCTGGCGGCGGTCCGGGAGTCCTTCAACGCCGTGTTCGTGGAAGCGGAAGCGGCTGGGGAGATGATGTTCTACGGCCGTGGTGCCGGTGGCTATCCCACAGCCAGCGCAGTGCTCGGCGATGTCGTGGCAGCAGCACGCAACCGACTCAGCGGCGGGCTTGGGCCGGGGGAGAGCACCTACTCGGGCTTGCCGGTGCTGCCTGTCGGGCGGGCCCGCACGGAGTACTACGTCAACTTAGATGTTGCCGATAAATCCGGGGTATTGGCCAGCATTGCTTCTGCTTTCGCCGACGAAGGGGTCAGCATTCAGGTTGTGCATCAAGAAGGTCACGGTGAAGATGCCGGGCTCATCGTGCGGACCCACGCTGCCACGGATGCTGCGTTGCAGGCCACCGTCGAACGACTCCGTGGTCTGGATTCGGTGCGTACTGTTGTTGGTGTGATGCGGGTGGAGGGCGAGGAATGATGACCACCGTCGGCGCGCACCAATGGCGAGGCGTCATCGAGGAGTATCGCGATCGGCTCCCGGTAAGTGATGACACCCCGATCGTCTCGCTGCGCGAAGGCGGCACCCCCCTGGTCTACGCATGCAATGTCAGTGAGCTACTCGGGTGCGAAGTTTGGCTGAAGTTCGAAGGCGCCAACCCCACAGGTTCGTTCAAGGACCGGGGAATGACGATGGCCATCAGCAAGGCGGCGGAAGATGGCGCGCGAGCGGTCATCTGTGCATCAACCGGGAATACCTCGGCGAGCGCCTCGGCCTACGCGGTGAAGGCCGGCATGGTCTCCGCAGTACTGGTTCCCCAAGGCAAGATCGCCATGGGCAAATTAGCGCAAGCGATCGTGCACGGAGCGACCTTGCTCCAGGTAGATGGCAACTTCGATGACTGCTTGACAGTCGCTCGCGAGTTGGCGGATGAATACCCCGTCTCGTTGGTCAATAGCGTCAACCCTGTCCGCATCGAAGGACAAAAGACCGCCAGCTTTGAGGTCGTCGACATGCTGGGACGAGCCCCGGATATCCACGCGATGCCCGTCGGAAACGCCGGCAACATCACCGCTTACTGGCGTGGGTATGGCGAATACCATCGCGACGGCCTTTGTGCGCTACCCCGAATGTGGGGTTTCCAAGCAGCGGGTTCAGCGCCACTTGTCTCCGGTTCACCTGTTCGGGCTCCGGAGACCATCGCTACCGCGATTCGCATTGGCAACCCGGCCTCCTGGGATGCAGCCATCGCGGCTCGTGATGATTCCGGCGGTCTGATCGATGCTGTGACCGATGAGCAGATCCTGGCGGCCTACCGGTTCCTGGCCGCCAAAGAGGGGCTGTTCTGCGAACCTTCGAGTGCGGCGGGTGTTGCCGGGCTCATTCAGATGAAGCAGGCCGGTCGGCTGGATCCCGGACAAGTGATCGTGGCGACTTTGACAGGCAACGGATTGAAGGACCCGCAGTGGGCGCTGGAGGGTGCACCCGAGCCGGTAGTGGTCCCGGTGGACGTCCATGCAGCGGCTCGGGCACTTGGTTTGACGTGATGAGCACGCCGCGTGTGCGCAGCGGACCGGTTCGCGTTCTGGTGCCGGCCAGTAGCGCCAACCTCGGGCCGGGCTTCGATTCCCTCGGGCTGGCCTTGGCCGTCTACGACGAACTCATCGCCATGGCCACCGAGGATGACGGGGTACTCGTCGAGGTAGCTGGGGAAGGAGCCGAGCAGCTGCCACGCGATCAGCGCCACCTGGTCGCTCAATCCATGGATCGGGCCTTTGAGTTCATGGGTGTGCGGCCTGCGGGCTTCATTCTGCGCTGCCGCAATGCCATTCCCCAAGGTCGTGGGTTGGGCTCGTCTGCGGCGGCGATCATCGGAGGGATGGTGCTTGCTCGCGCGATGATCGACGAGCCACAGTTCAGTGACCAGGAGTTGTTGCACCTCGCGACCGCGATGGAATCCCATCCGGACAATCTGGCCGCTGCCCTCTATGGCGGATTCACCGTTGCCTGGCTTGATGAAGACCTCAGCCCGGGGGCCGTGCGGTTGGTGCCACACCCGCAGGTGCACGCCGTCCTGGCACTTCCCGAAGAGGTGTTGGCAACCACCGAAGCCCGTGAAGCACTCCCGGAAACTGTGGCGTACGGCGATGCCAGTCATAACCTCGCACGTTCGGCGCTGTTGGTACACGCGCTGACGCAGCAACCCGAGCTTCTATGGGAGGCGACCTCCGATCGATTGCATCAGCAAGTCAGAGCAAAGGTCTATCCGCACGCGGTGGAACTCCTCGATTCTTTGCGGTCCGCTCGCATCCCGGCGGCGATCTCCGGTGCCGGGCCAGCGGTGCTCGTGCTGTCCTCCGATATCGGGGATGTGGCCAAAGTGGAAGCGATCGCTTCGGATGTGGGTTCGTGGACGGTCCGGGCGATCCCCATCAGTTCCGATGGTGCAGGTGAGCGACCCATCGAGGTGTAGCCCCCGGGGGCAGTGGTACGTTTATCTGGCCTCGCGGGTCCGTGTAGGACCGGCAGATGACTCCCAACCCGGAGAATCCATCAGGCGAACACCGGATTGACTTTCCCCGATCCTGAGCTTCGTGAGGCAGCCCAACAACCGACGCAGCGTCGAGGGGCTCACGCACACTCCCGCGATACCACGCGGGGGTCCGTCAATCGAAGGACACCATGACCGAAACAACCACCTCGCGTGCGGCCGAACGCGGCAACAGCCTGGCTTCCATGTTGTTGCCCGAGCTCAAGCAACTAGCTCAACAACTCGGCATCACCGGGTCTAGCGGGATGCGCAAACAGGACCTCATCGCAGCTATTAGCGAACGTCAGAAGCAAGGCGGCGCCCCGCGCCGTTCCTCTCGCTCGGCGTCGGCTGCTCCTGCTGGTGACAAGCCCGCCGCCGAGGAGGCGGCGAAAGATAAGAGCGGCGGTAACGGGAAGGAGTCCGCGCAGGACTCCGGCGGTGAGCGCAGCGATCGAAGTGGTCGCGAGAACCGTGGCGACCGAGACAACCGCGAGAACCGTGACAACCGCGAGAACCGCGGCGACCGTGATAACCGGGATGATGGTGGGCGCCGGCGTCGCCGGGGCCGGGATCGGTTCCGGGATCGCCGGGATCGCAAGGGCGGTTACACCGAATCCGAGCCGGTCGTGACCGAAGACGACGTTCTTGCTCCGGTGGCGGGCATCATCGATGTTCTTGATAACTACGCCTTCGTACGCACAAGTGGGTACCTCCCAGGGCCGAACGATGTCTACGTTTCCTTGTCACTGGTGCGCAAGTACGGACTGCGCAAGGGCGATGCGATCACCGGCCAGGTGCGCCAGCCCCGTGACGGCGAACGGCGAGAGAAGTTCAATCCGCTGGTCAGCGTCGAGACCATCAATGGTGGTGACGTCGAGGTCGCCAAGGAGCGTCCGGAATTCGCCAAGTTGACTCCGCTTTACCCACAAGATCGACTTCGGCTTGAGACCTCGCCGGCTAACTTGACTACTCGAGTGATCGACCTGGTGGCCCCGATCGGCAAAGGTCAGCGTGGCCTGATCGTGTCGCCGCCGAAAGCAGGCAAGACCATGGTCTTGCAGTCCATCGCTAATGCGATTAGTGAGAACAACCCCGAGTGCCATCTGATGGTCGTCCTGGTTGACGAACGACCAGAGGAAGTCACCGACATGCAGCGCTCGGTGAAGGGTGAAGTCATCGCTTCCACCTTCGATCGGCCGGCGGAGGATCACACAATCATCGCTGAGCTTTCTATCGAGCGGGCCAAGCGCTTGGTGGAACTCGGCCACGACGTCGTCGTCTTGTTGGATTCGATGACCCGATTGGGTCGTGCCTACAACCTTGCTGCCCCGGCTTCCGGGCGCATCCTGTCCGGTGGCGTCGACTCCACCGCGTTGTATCCGCCGAAGCGGTTCTTCGGTGCGGCGCGCAATATCGAAAACGGCGGTTCGTTGACGATTTTGGCCACGGCATTGGTCGAGACGGGCTCGCGCATGGACGAAGTCATCTTCGAAGAGTTCAAAGGCACCGGCAACATGGAGCTGAAACTTGACCGCCGTCTAGCCGACAAGCGGATCTTCCCCGCCGTTGATGTGGACGCTTCGGGCACGCGCAAGGAAGAGCTGCTCATGTCCGCCGATGAACTCAAGATCGTCTGGAAGCTTCGACGGGTTCTGCACGCCTTGGACCAGCAGCAATCGATAGAACTGTTGCTCGGCAAACTCCGCGAGAACGACAACAACTACGATTTCCTCCTCCAGGTGCAAAAGACCACCCCCTCTGTGCAGGGGTCCAGCGACGAGGACTAACGCACGGCGTGGCATACTAGGGAGGCTTCGGTTCACGAAGAGATGCCGTTCAGATGCGTCTCCTTCGACCCGAACAACTACTACAAGGACGTGAAACATGAAGGCCGACATCCACCCCAACTACGTGGAAACGACGGTGACCTGCACCTGCGGCAGCACCTTCACCACCCGCAGCACGGCCAGCAATGGCGTCATTCATGCGGATGTTTGCTCGCAATGTCATCCGTTCTATACTGGTAAGCAGAAGATCCTCGATACCGGTGGCCGAGTCGCGAAGTTCGAGACCCGCTACGGCAAGGACTCCGGTTCAGGGTCGAAGTAGCAACGCTTCCGGGCGCCGGCCCGGGATCGGCCGCGTGTCTCCCCCGTCGCGCGGTCGGTCCCCGACCGGCGCCCGAGTTTTTTCCGCGACCCATGTGGGGTCGGCTGGCATCAACTCACATCGTGCGCCGCGTATCTTGTGGTGCACGCATCGGTGAAGGGAGGGGCGAATGTTCGAAAACTGTGAGGAACTCGCCCGCGAATTCACCGACGTAGAAAACCATCTCGCGGATCCGGCGATCCACGCCGACCAAACCAAGGCGCGCACCCTCGGGCGCCGGTACGCCCAGTTACGACCGGTCGTTGCCGCCTACCGCGAGTGGAGCGCCTTGCACGAGGACCACCTCGCTGCCGTCGAACTCGCCGAAATGGGCGACGCTGCTTTCGCTGATGAGGCTGCCAACTTGGCCGAACGCGAAGCAGTGGCAGCCGAGCGGCTTCGTGCACTTCTGGTTCCTCGGGATCCGCTGGATGACAAAGACGTCATCGTCGAAGTCAAAGCCGGTGAAGGTGGCGAGGAGTCGGCACTCTTTGCCTCAGACTTATTACGCATGTATCTGCGCTACGCCGAGCGCCGTGGCTGGAGCACAGAGGTGATCGATGCCGTGGAGTCGGACCTGGGTGGCTACAAGGACGTCTCGTTGGCGGTCAAGGCGAAGGGGGTTGTCGAACCCGGTGAGGCGCCCTACGCACGGCTGAAATTCGAAGGCGGCGTCCACCGCGTGCAACGGGTGCCGGTCACCGAATCCCAGGGTCGGATCCACACCTCAGCAGCCGGTGTCCTGGTATTGCCCGAGGCCGAAGATGTCGACATCACAGTGGATCCGAATGATCTACGGGTTGACGTGTATCGGTCATCCGGCCCCGGGGGTCAAAGCGTCAACACGACAGATTCGGCCGTTCGAATCACGCACTTACCTACAGGCGTCGTCGTTTCCTGCCAGAACGAAAAAAGCCAACTGCAAAACCGCGAACAAGCCCTGCGCATCCTGCGGGCGCGGTTGTTGGCTATTGCCGAGGAGCAAGCGGCCCAAGAGGCTTCGGATGCCAGACGTAGCCAGATCCGCACTGTCGACCGCAGTGAACGTATCCGTACGTACAACTTCCCGGAAAATCGAATCAGCGACCACCGGGTCAGCTACAAAGCTCACAATCTCGATCAGGTGCTCGACGGGGATCTCGATGCGATCGTGGATGCTTGTGCCACTGCCGATCGCGAAGCGCAGATGTCCGCACCGGCCGAATCCACAGGCTGAGTCCATGCCCGATCGTTTCTTCGATGCGTGGGGTCAAGAAGAGTCCACCGAGGGTGGTCGAGTGTCAGCGCGCGATTTGCTCTACGACGCTGAACGACGGTTGGGCGCGGCTGGAGTTTCCTCACCCCAAGCCGACGCCGCCTTGCTGCTCGCCTGGGTGCTGGACGTACCGCGAAACCGATTGTTTCTCCACGACGCACCAACCGGCCGGCAACGCGTGGCGTTCGAAAAGGCGTTGGCCAGAAGGCTCAACCGAGTCCCGTTGCAGCACATCACCGGTCGCGCCCCTTTCCGGCGCATCGAAGTAGCGGTGGGACCGGGGGTGTTCATTCCCCGGCCAGAGACCGAACTGATCACCGAGGCCGGTGTCCGGGTGCTGCGCGAAACACCGGGGGGAGTGGCGGTGGACCTGTGTGCTGGCAGCGGAGCGATCGCGCTGGCCCTCGCGCTGGAAGCTCCGGGAAGTCGGGTGTGGGCCGTCGAACTCGACGATGCGGCTGTGGAGTGGACCCGGCGTAACGTTGAGGATTTCGCTGAGGCTCTCACCGAAGTTGGTTCGAGTGTGGAAGTCGTGCATGCAGATGCCGGAGACGTTGCCGAACCAAGTGCAGGGCTGACCTCGCTAGCCGGGCGCGTGGATGTTGTCGTGGCCAACCCGCCCTACATTCCCGACTCGATGGTGCCCCGGGAAATCGAAGTGCGCGAACACGATCCCTATCTCGCGCTCTACGGCGGAGTCGATGGACTCGATGTCGTCCGGCGCATTGCCCGGACCGCAGCAGTTCTCCTGCGCCCGGGTGGGCTGTTGGCGATCGAACACGCCGATACCCAAGGGCCAAGTGCCCCCGGCGGCGGAGTGGTGGGCGTCCTCGAGAACGTTCGACTCGACGAGCAGCTAGCCACCTGGGTGCCGGGTGTACCCGGTGCGCCCACCTTTCGCGGCATCACCGATCGACTGGATTTGACCGGCGTGCCCCGGTTCACGTTGGCCACGAGGACCGATCCGTGAACGCGCCGACCATCTGGGATTGCGGGGATTCCCCACAGGCGGCTGGAGTCGACCGGCAGCGCGTCATTGCGCAGGCGGTGTCGATCATGCGCGGGGGCGGGCTCGTCGTCCTACCCACCGAAAATTGCTACGTCGTGGCGACCGACGCGTTCTCCTTGCGCGGCACGGCTTTGCTGCGCCGGGCGAAGGTGCAATCGAACGGAACGCCACTGGGGCTGCTGGTGGGCTCTCCGGAAACTGTGGCCGGTGTTGCCGCCCGGGTGCCCGATCGCGCACGCGAACTCATGGATGCCTTCTGGCCCGGCTTGTTGACGTTGCTGCTCCCGGCCCAACCGACCCTGGCCTGGGACCACCCCGCGGGGGCACCGGTGGCGGTCCGGATGCCCTTGCATCCGCTCACCTGGGAGATATGCCGAGCCCTAGGACCGATGGCGGCCAGCGCTGCAACAATCGTGGGCGGTCAAGCCCCGGTCTCGGTGGATCAGGCGCTTGATTCCTTGGTCGACGATGTCGACGCCGCCTGCGATGTTGGCGAGGTAGGCGTCCAGGCCTGGGCGGAGAGCGAGGACCCCCAGTTGTCGAGCACCGTCGTGGATCTGGCCACCTACCCGGCATCGATCGTGCGCCAGGGGGCTATCGCCACAACGCGAGTGGAAGCCGTGCTCAGACCCGAACGTGGGGATACAGTGGCGCCGTCAGGGCAGTCGACCGAATAAGGGCACTCGGTCTCGAATCACAGGAGTACTACCGTGAGCGCACACGACCAAGACACCTTCTGGGGCCCGGACTTCGGGGCTTTGCAGGCCGAGGATCCGCAAATCGCCGCCATCATCTTGAGCGAGCTCGACCGTCTGCGTGGCGGACTGCAGTTGATCGCCAGTGAAAATCTCACGTCGCCGGCCGTTCTCGCGGCGCTGGGATCGACATTGAGCAACAAATACGCCGAGGGGTACCCGCGTCGTCGTTACTACGGCGGCTGCGCCGAAGTCGATACCGCAGAGGAGATCGGTATTGAGCGCGCGAAAGAACTCTTCGGCGCTGAGCACGCGAACTTGCAGCCGCACAGTGGAGCGAGCGCCAACATTGCCGCATACGGCGCCTTCACAATGCCGGGGGACACCGTGCTGGCGATGAGCTTGCCGCACGGCGGACACCTCACCCATGGCTCACCGGTGAACTTTTCCGGAAAGTGGTTCAACGTCGTGTCCTACGGCGTGCGGGAAGATACCGAGACCATCGACTACGACCAAGTACGCGATCTAGCGCGTGAGCATCGTCCGAAGATGATCATCGCCGGAGCCACCGCCTACCCGCGGTTGATCGATTTCGCGGTGTTCCGCGAGATCGCCGACGAAGTGGGCGCGATCCTGATGGTCGACGCCGCGCACTTCATCGGTCTGGTGGCTGGTAAGGCCATTCCTAGTCCGGTTCCGTACGCCGACGTCGTCACGTTCACCACGCACAAAGTCCTGCGCGGACCTCGTGGGGGAATGATGCTCAGCAAGGCCGAGCACGCCAAGGCGGTAGACAAGGCCGTCTTCCCGATGATGCAAGGCGGCCCGCTGATGCACGGCGTCGCCGCCAAGGCGGTTGCACTGAAAGAAGCATCAACCCCTGAGTATCAAAAATACGCGGCCCAGGTGATCCGCAACGCCCAAGCGCTATGCGAAGGGCTTTCGGAGCACGGTATGCGCCCCACCAGCGGCGGTACCGATACCCACCTGGCGCTCATCGACCTGCAGCCGCTCGGGGTCACCGGTCTCGAGGCCGAGGAGCGCTGCGATGCGGCGCGTATCACCTTGAACAAGAACGCGATTCCTTACGACCCGCAACCACCGTCGGTGGGATCGGGCATCCGGGTTGGTACCCCATCGGTCACCACCCAGGGAATGGTGGAGTCCGATATGCGCGAGATCGCCGACTTTATCTATCGCGCGGTGACCGACGTGGATGGCTCTTCCCGCGCTGACGTTGCTGCGCAGGTCACCAAATTGGTCACGCGGTACCCGGCGTACCCGCGCGAGGCCGGCCCGGCGGTCTAGGCGCCCCACGCGTGCGGGAATACATCCTGTGCCTGGTGGCCGCTGCGGCGGTCACCTATCTGCTGACCCCGTTGGCACGGGAACTGGCGCTGAAGTGGAAGGTCGTGGCTGCGGTCCGGGACCGCGACGTTCACGACACCCCCACGCCGCTACTCGGCGGCCTGGCGATGGTCGGCGGCTTGATCGCTGGACTCATCATGGCCAGCAAATTGCCGATGATGAGCGCGGTCTTCGAAGGTGGCTCGACGCCGATCGCTTTGCTGTCGGGGGTAGCGATCATCGTGGCGTTGGGCATCGTCGACGACAAATGGGGTCTGGACGCACCCACAAAATTGGCGGGACAGGTGCTCGCGGCCGGGGTTATGGCCTTCCAGGGAATCGCCATCATCTGGTTGCCGATCGGGGGAACCTTCGTCCTCGATCCACTTACCAGCGTGCTGTTCACCGTTTTGATCGTGTTGATCAGCATCAACGCCATCAACTTCGTCGATGGGCTCGATGGACTGGCTGCTGGCATCGTCCTCGTGGCGGCCGGCGCATTCTTCGGATACGCCTATTTGTTGAGCGTGGAGGCCGGGCTTGATCGTGCGACGTTGGCAACGCTGGTTAGCATCCTGCTGGTAGGCATCACCGCCGGTTTCCTACCCCATAACTACGCCCCAGCTCGCATCTTCATGGGCGACACCGGTTCCATGCTGCTGGGCTTACTGCTGGCGGCGGCCACCATCACGTTGTCCGGGCAAGTCGACCCCAGTGCCTTGAGCACCGGCGCCTTGTTACCGACACTGCTGCCGATCTTGTTGCCGATCGCCGTCATGGCGATTCCCTTGGTTGATTTGCTCTTGGCCGTGGTGCGTCGTACCCGAGCCGGCCGTAATCCTTTCGCTCCCGACAAACAGCATTTGCATCACCGACTGTTGGAAATGGGGCATTCACATCGCCGCGCGGTGATGCTGATGTACGCCTGGACAGGTTTGGTGGCTGGGGCGGCGGTTGCCGTGGCGTTTGTCCCGTGGCCGTTCGCTGTGGCCGGTTTCGGTGTGGGGCTGGCTCTTCTCATCTGGCTGGTGCGTCGTCCCTCTACGGCAGCTCCGTCCACCACTGCCAGCGTCACCTCCCTGCGCGATAAGTTGAGTGGGTGAGCAGTTCTTACAACGGTCCGCTTCCGGGCGTGCGCATACCGATGTCAGCGGTCTTGAAGTGGGGCACCGTGGGGTCGGTCGTTGTGATGGTGCTGGCTGCCGGCGTCGGCTGGCTGGTCGACGGATCGGCGGGGATGTGGGGCGCGATCCTAGGAATCGCGATCCCGGTGGCCTTTTACTCCATCACGGTGATCGTTGCGCTGGTGACCTTGCGGGTGCGGCCGGAGGTGTTCGGTGCCGCGATTTTGGGTTCGTGGGTGGTGAAGATTGCCGTATTGATCGGGGTCCTTGCCGCCTTGAGTAACGCCGACTTCTACTCCCGCGGAGCGTTTTTTGTGGCATTCGTGGTCGGCACAGTGGGCTACTTGGTTGCCGAAGCACTGATCGTGGTCAAGACCCGGGTGCCGTTCATCGAGCCGCGCGAATCGACCTCCTGACGAAGGTTGCCAAGATCACCTTCGGGCGTCGCACTTCGGTGCGCGGGGCCTTATCGCCGTGTGCTAGTTTCACCCGCGGTGAACAACCAGCGACCACTTCAATCCGGTCCACCCGTCAAGGGCCGGGGCGATGAGTTCGTCTGGTCCATGGTCGGCACCCTCGTCGCTGGACCCCTGGTATGGGGGCTCATCGGAATGGGCGTCGATCACGTGTTCGGCATCACCCGGATCTTCCTCCCGATCGGTGTCGCACTGGGGTTCGTCACTTCCCTGCTTTTCGTGTATGTCCGTTATGGTCGCAACGCGTGACCACCGAAGTTAAGACTGTGGGAGTACAGCCTTGCTGACCGCGCTCATGCCGATGGCCACGGAAGAAGGTGGCGGCTTCAAGGCGCCGACCGTCGGGGAGTTCTTCCCCGGTGGGCTGCTTTTCGTCGGAACGCCGTTCGAGATGAGCCGAATCAGTCTCATGGGTTTGCTGATGACCGGCGTCGTCAGCCTGTTCTTCGTGATGGCGTTCGCCAAGCCCAAACTGGTCCCCAGCGGTGTGCAGAACCTGGGCGAGATGGCCGTTGATCTCGTCCAGAAGAATGTGATCGACGAAGCGCTGGGGGACAAGGGTAAGAAATACGCCCCCTACCTGATCTCGATGTTCTGGCTGCTGTTGGCCTTCAACATCACCGGCATCTTGCCGACCATGCACCTGCCCATCACCAGCGTCATCGCGATCCCGCTGATGTTCGCGGTGATCGCTTGGCTGGTGTTTAACATCCAGGGCATACGCGCGCTGGGCTTCTGGCACTACCTCAAGGCGAATCTATTCCCGCCGGGAATCCCGTGGCCCATCTACATCTTGGTCACGCCCATCGAATTCGTCTCCACCTTCATATTGCGCCCGCTCACGCTCACTATTCGTCTGCTGGCCAACATGATGGCCGGCCACTTGCTGTTGGTGCTGTTCTTCAGCGCCACCAGCGCCCTGCTGCTCGCCGATGGATTCGTGAAGGTCTTCGCCGTCCCGTCCTACTTGATGGGCTTGGCGTTCACCCTCTTCGAGATCCTGATCGCCGTCCTGCAGGCCTACATCTTCACGCTGCTGACCGCTGTCTACATTGACAGTGCGACGAGCGAGGAGCATTAACCCCCAAGAACTCGAGTAACCGTCTCGAGCACCGAAATGAAAGGAATGACCGTGGAGTTGCTCGCAGAAATCTCCGGTAACGTCAACGCCATCGGATACGGCCTAGCGGCCATTGGTCCAGGCATCGGCATCGGCATCCTGGTCGGCAAGGCCCTCGAGGGCATCGCCCGCCAGCCCGAGGCGACCAGCATCTTGCGCACGAACATGTTCCTGGGCATCGCATTCACCGAGGCCCTGGCACTCATCGGCTTGGTTGCCGGCTTCCTGTTCGTCTAGGAACACCGGTTTTCACGCCACGTCATTCCATGAAGATGCCTCAAGCGAAGGTCTAGGTGACATGAAAGTACTTGCTGCGGGGGGAGAAGCCCCCGAAGGCGCCGGGATCTTGTTCCCGGCGAGCTACGACCTCATCTGGGGTGGGTTGTCGTTCGTCATCGTGCTGGTGCTGTTCTGGAAGTTCGTGCTCCCTCGCATGAAGCAGGTGATGGACGAGCGCGCGGACCTCATCGAAGGCGGCATCGCCCGGGCGGAGGAGATGCAGGTCAAGGCCCAAGCGGACCTGGACGCCTACCGACAGGCGCTGGCCGAAGCCCGCGAGGAGGCTGCGGAAATCCGCACCCAAGCGCAAGCGGACCGACGGGCGATTGTCGACGAGGCCCGCGCGGAGGCAGCAGCTGCGGCCACCGCGGTCACCGAAGCGGCCGAAGCCGCTATGGAACGTGATCGGGCCCAGGTTGTCGGTCAGCTCACCGCCCAGGTGGGAACCCTCGCTGTAGACCTCGCGAGCAAGGTCGTGGGCCAGTCCCTGGCTGATGACGCCCGGGTGCGCCAAACCGTCGCGGACTTTGTGACCGAACTTGAGTCAATGGCGAATACGCAGGGCAGCCGCTGATGTTATCTGCTAGCCGTGCTTCGCTCGCCCAGGTTGAGGACCTGCTGGTACAGCGGCGTAGTGATCCTGCTTTTGCGGGGCTTGCTGCTGACCTGTACTCGGCATGTGACCTACTTGGGCGGGAAAAGTCGCTTCGGCAAGCACTCTCTGACTCCGGTCGAAGCGAGCAAACCCGCTCGGAGATCGTGGTGTCCCTACTCGCTGACCGGGTCCAACCACTCGCGCTGGAGATCTTGCAGGTGACAGTCCGGCAGCGCTGGTCTGGCGCGGATGACCTTGTGTCCGCTACCCGCATTCTGGGCGACCAGGCTGCTTTCTTGGCGGCCGCGGACAACGGCACTTTGGAAGCCACCGAAGACGAGATCTTCCGCATCGGCCGCGCGGTGAACGGGTCCCCAACTCTTCAATCAGCGTTGACCGACCCGGCCATATCGGCGTCGGCGAAGGCAGGCATCGTGACCGACCTGCTTTCAGGACGGGTCACCGACACCACCTCGCAAGTCGTCGGCTTTACCTTGAGTCACCTGCATGGCCGGCGCATCGAGCTTGCCATCGACGAACTCGTCGATCTCGCTGCGGCGCAGCGGCAACGCATGGTGGCTGTGGTGCGGGTAGCCCGACCCTTGGATGCAGACCTGGCGGAGCGGATGACGGCGGCTCTGCGCTCGCTGACCGGACGCACCATCACCATGAACGTCGTCGTAGATCCTTCCGTTCTTGGTGGTGCCCACGTCACCGTCGGGGGCGAAGTCATCGACGGCACCGTCGCCACCCGCTTGACCGAAGCCGCGCGGACCATCGCGGACTAACAAGACAACAACGCAGACCACAACCGAACCGACCCCACCCGCAGCAGCGGGCCGAGAAAGAGAGCAGGACACCATGACGGAGCTGACGATCCGGCCGGAGGAAATCCGGGATGCGATCGAGCGGAACGTCGCGGCGTACTCGCCGTCCACCGCCCGAGAAGAAGTTGGCCGCGTGACCGAGATTGGCGATGGCATCGCCCGCGTCGAGGGACTGCATTCGGCCATGACGAACGAACTTCTAGAGTTCGAAGGAGGCCTGCTCGGTGTCGCGCTGAACCTTGACGTTCGCGAGATCGGTGTTGTGCTGCTTGGTGATGATGCCCAGATCGAGGAAGGCCAGCCGGTCCGACGTACCGGTGAAGTCCTCTCGGTTCCGGTGGGTGATGCCTTCTTGGGTCGCGTCGTTGATCCGCTGGGCAACCCGATCGACGGCCTCGGGGCGATTGAGTCCGAGACGCGGCGCGCGCTGGAGGTCCAGGCCCCCACCGTTGTTCAGCGTCAGCCGGTGAAGGAGCCGATGCTGACAGGCATCAAGGCGATCGACGCCATGACCGCCATCGGTCGTGGACAGCGTCAGTTGATCATCGGTGACCGCCAGACCGGCAAGACCGCCGTCTGCCTTGACACAATCTTGAACCAGCGCGAGAACTGGAAGAGCGGTGATCCCAGCAAGCAGGTTCGCTGCATCTATGTGGCCATTGGCCAAAAGGGCTCCACGATCGCTTCGGTGAAGGGCGCGCTCGAAGAGTACGGCGCGATGGAGTACACGACCATCGTTGCTGCTCCGGCATCGGACCCAGCCGGCTTCAAGTACCTGGCCCCCTACACCGGGTCGGCCATCGGGCAGCACTGGATGTACGGCGGCAAGCACGTGCTGATCGTGTTCGACGATTTGTCTAAGCAGGCCGAGGCTTACCGCGCCGTCTCCTTGCTGCTGCGTCGGCCCCCGGGCCGTGAGGCCTACCCCGGTGATGTCTTCTACTTGCACAGCCGCCTGCTGGAACGGTGCGCAAAACTGTCCAATGAAATGGGCGGCGGTTCGATGACCGGTCTGCCGATCATCGAGACCAAGGCTAACGACGTATCAGCCTTCATCCCGACCAACGTCATTTCGATCACCGACGGGCAGTGCTTCT
>DASYOJ010000327.1:0-3025 GCA_036007925.1 Candidatus Nanopelagicales bacterium | reverse complement strand
GCGCGTCGGCCCGCCCCTGATCGGGCACCCGCTCAGAACTCATGAACGGCAGCGTACGCGCCAGTATGGGCGGCTCTCGGGTTACCGTGGGAGGACTATGGGTCTTCGTCGCTCACCCGAGCGCTCCCCTGCTTCCCGATCATCGGCCACCTGGGCGATCGGGGTCGCCGTGGTTGCGGTGCTCGCGATCGCTGTGGCGTGGCTGGCCACCTCCCTGGACTGGGAGCGCTTCCAGCAGGCCCGCGACAGCGGTCGCTTCGGCGGCACGCCTACCATCCCAGCCGAATTCAGCCCCGTGATCGCTGAGGCTGCGGTGCGCTGCCCTGCCGTCCCCTCACGGGTCCTGGCAGCACAAATCGCCGTCGAGAGCGCCTGGAAGAGCGACGCTGTCAGCCCAGCTGGGGCTGAGGGGATAGCCCAGTTCATGCCAGCCACCTGGGAGCAGTACGGGCTCGATGCCGACGGCGACGGCACCGCAGATGTGTGGGATCCGATCGATGCCATCCACTCGGCCGCCGCACTCAACTGCGTGAACCGATCCCTGGTGGCCCAAGTACCGGGAACTCCGCTGCACAACATCTTGGCTGCCTACAACGCCGGGCATGGCGCGGTTCGGGAATACGACGGAGTCCCGCCGTTCCCCGAGACCGAGCAGTACATCGAACGGGTACTCGACCTCGCCGAACGGATGCCGGTCCCTGGCTAACCAGATAGAGCGATCGTCACTTGATGACAACGATCGCCTGGTGGTTCTCCACCGCCAATCGACCATCGGGAGTCCACAAACGTCGGGTCTCCGATGTGAAGCCGTCTTCCGCATCGGCCACCCACGTTTCCACGGCCAACGGTGCATTCGGATCCACCGTTGCTGGATCGACAAGTAAGTGTGCGGCGAAGGAGACAGTTGCCATCGGCCGCACGTGGGCCAACGACTCCTCCGAGACGTATGTGGCTGGCCACCAAGCGTCCACGATTCCCAACATGGTGGCCGCACTCCAGTGGTCCCAGCGCTCGCTGTCGGCAGGACCGATCCACCCCAGGCACTGCGGGGATTCGCCGCTGCCAGGGATGCCCGAAATCGGGCGGAAGGCGAAGTGCGCCCCAAACGAGGGTCCATAGGGCGGTTCAACGGGAACGGTGGGGACCTCAGTCCACGGGGGCAGCGTGGGCATCGTGGCGATTCCCCACCGCGAGCCCGGTTCCACCGGACGTGACCCACCGGTAATCACCACCGCCTGTGAGGCCAATTGACCTTCGTGCCCGTGTACACGCACCTGCCACGTGGTCATCGCCGAACCCTGCCGCAAGCATTCGACACTGAGGCGGGCTCGCCCGATCGGCAGAGCACCGAACAACTGAGTGGTCATATTTCGAATGCGTCGCTGGGCATCTTGCTTGGCTTGGCTCTGCTCAACAGCCTTCACCTGGGCAGCGACGACCAACCCGCCCCACGCACCTCGGCCTTGTAGCCAGCCCTCGGGGACATCCCACGCGAACGTGGTTTCGTCGATCCGTTCGATCCGACTGCCTACATCGACATTCATATGACGATCATGCACCTGCTGGTCGAGCTTGATCTCGATCCTTATCCTCAACAGAGACATCCGCGGTTCCGCTAGCGCTGGCGAGTGCGGACTTCTTGAGCCACTTGTTCCACGGGATGTTCCACAACCCGCCGGGGCCATTCCACGGTTCCATCATGTCTCCGCCGGTGCGCCGGAATGTGATGACATCGCCAGGTATCGTGTTGTCGAATACCCACTTGGCGTCCTTGGCGTACATGTTCGTGCACCCATGCGAGCCGTTGTAGCGACCCAACCGACCATAAGCCCACGGCGCTGCGTGCAAGAACTCACCGGTCGGAGTAAGCCGCGTATTCCACGGGGCGTCAAGTTCGTAGAAGTCCTCCGGATCGGTGAGACCCAAACTTGCACTGCGGTAGACCTTGAACTCTTCCTTATCAGTGCTGACCACCTTCGCGCCATTGCGAGTTTCCCAACCCGGCTTACCTAAAGATACCGGGAAGTTGCGCACCCTCTCTCCGTCGATGATGACCTTCATCCGTTTGGTTGCACCATCAACCTCGGCGATCAATGAGCGATCAGTACGAAAAGTGAAGACCCGCTCAAGTTTGTTCGAGCCGATGAGGTAGCGGCCTTTGACTTTGCCGAGGACCGCGTCATCGATAGTCGACGTAATCTCGATGGTGGAATTGCCCGGCCAGAAATCGCGGGGGCGGAAAACCACAGTGCGATCGTTCGTCCATCCCCAGGCTCCTTGCACCTGCACCGTGCGGCCGTCCTTATCCGTGGCGGTAACCACCAGGTGCGATTCGACTGCGCGCTTGTTTGGGATGGCTCTGCTGAACGTCAACTTCGGCAGCGTGCCCACACCTAGCTTGGTATTCGCGCCACGCACTCCCAGACTGTTCCCGGCAGCACGAAACTTCGCTGTGACGCGCGTCCGCGGCCGCGGCAATGTGGCCGGCTTGTCAGGATCGGCTCCCGGGGCCAACGTGGGAATCGCCGACGGTGACGAAGCAGGGGTCGATGTCCCCGCGGGACCTACCGCGCGTAAGCCCGGTCGGTACTGCCGACCATTCGTCAACGATGTTAAAGCGCAGGTGCCACTGACGTCGGGACAGTCGAACCAGGAGTATCCGTCGGGCGAGACCTGATAACCAGTGACCGTGGCGCTGGAAACCGGCACGTACTCGACCGCGATGGTTTCATCGCCAGGCACGGCGGCAAGGACTCGCGGCGTCGCCGGCAGCGCCGTCGTTTGCCCGGTCGTTTCCGCCGTCGTTTGCGCGGAGGCGACAGAAACGCTGGATATAAGGATCGGCACCGCCGCAACAATGGCAACGCCTGCGCCGCGCGTCGCGGCCCCCCGAGGAAGTTTCACCTCCTCAATGTACGACTCCTCGATGAGGCTTGGCTATCTGGCTTCTTTACAGTTGGGCCCCGTGGGCTTGTTCGATCGATTCAAACTGCCGTCGGTGAAGCCGGCGCAGGCGCAAGAGATG
>DASYOJ010000326.1:0-7100 GCA_036007925.1 Candidatus Nanopelagicales bacterium | reverse complement strand
GAGACGAGCGAGCCAAGTCCGCTGCAAATCGAAGGCGAAAATGCGGTGTACGTAGTGGATCCCGTAGTCGAAGCCGAAGCCATCGACAGTTTGCTGCAGTGGCGGAATCAACGCTCTTTGGATGCCGTCACCGAGGCTTTGGGGGAGTTGAGCCAGGCTGCACGCGGCACCGGGGATCTCATGGAGCCGACGTTGGCCTGCGCGCGGGCAGGGGTGACCACGGGGGAGTGGGCGGGCGCACTTCGGGAAGTCTTCGGTGAGTACCGAGCCCCCACAGGCATCGAGGCCGCACCGGCGTTCCTCCCGGGCAGGCAGGAAGGCTCGGGGATCCAGGCCGTCGCGACTCGGGTCCGAGACCTGTCCGCCCAGCGCGGCCGCCCCTTTCGATTCCTTGTTGGCAAGCCCGGGCTTGATGGTCACTCCAACGGGGCTGAGCAGATCGCCGTGCGCGCCCGGGATGCTGGCTTCGAAGTGATCTACCAAGGCATCCGGCTAACCCCTGAGCAGATCGTCGACGCCGCGATCGCCGAGGACGTTGACGTCGTCGGCTTGTCCATCTTGTCAGGATCCCACCGTTCCTTGGTTCCAGCGGTTGTGCAGGGGCTGGTTGATGCTGGAGCGTCGGACATACCCGTTGTGGTGGGAGGAATCATTCCCGACGAGGATGCGACGTGGCTTCGTGACAAGGGAGTCGCGGCTGTCTTCACCCCGAAGGATTACGACGTCGCTGTCATTTTGGATCGAGTTGTCGATCTTCTGGCTTCGTAGGCCCGTAGGGTGGCGCGGTGCGATTGCTCGTTGCCCGCTGCACAGTTGACTACGAGGGTCGACTCAGCGCTCATTTACCCGAGGCTGTCCGCTTAATCATGGTTAAGGCAGACGGCTCCGTTCTTGTGCACGCTGATGGTGGGTCCTACAAGCCCTTGAACTGGATGTCCCCACCGTGTTGGATCCAGGAGACGGACAGCGGGGGCACGCAAGTGTGGGTCGTAGAGAACAAAGCGCAGGAGCGCTTGACAATCACGGTGCATGAGGTTGTGCACGATTCGCACCACGATCTGGGCCTGGACCCTGGTTTGATGAAAGACGGCGTAGAAGCCCACCTGCAGCGGCTCTTAGCTGAGCATGTGGAGTCTTTCGGCGATGGCTGGACGCTGGTTCGCCGCGAATACCCCACAGCAATCGGACCAGTGGATCTCTTGTGTAAAGACGCAGACGGCTCCACGGTGGCCGTGGAAGTCAAGCGGCGCGGGGAGATCGACGGGGTGGAGCAATTGACCCGGTACCTCGATTTGCTGAACCGGGACCCGCTCCTAGCCCCGGTTACCGGCGTGTTCGCCGCCCAGGAAATCAAGCCGCAGGCCAAGACTTTGGCCCAGGACCGTGGCATCCGCTGTGTGGTGGTGGATTACGAGGAGTTGAAGGGAACTTCGGATTCCAGCCTTCGACTCTTCTGAGCTTTGGCAGACTGCCGGCATGGGGACCGATATTCGAACCGTTGCTGTGATCGGTATGGGAACGATGGGTACGGGAATCGCCGAGGTTCTCGCTCGCCAGGGCTACTCGGTACGGGGCATAGACGTCGACGACGACACCCTCGACCAGGCCCGTGCGCGGATAGAGACATCGACCGAACGTGCAGTGAACGGCGGCAAGATGACCGGCGAGGAGCGCAATGAAGCGCTTGCTCAGATCACGTACGCAACCAACATTCAAGAATGCGTGACCGCAGACATCGTCATTGAGGCAGTAACCGAAAACCTGCAATTGAAGCGCGACGTTTTCGCTCAGCTCGATGGATTGGTTCCCGAACATGTGGTGTGGTGCACCAACACTTCATCATTGTCCGTCACTGAGATTTCCACCGCTGTGAGTAATCCGGCGCGTTTGGTGGGACTTCACTTCTTCAATCCGGCTCCGGTACAAGATTTTGTGGAAGTGGTCCGCACAGTTGTTACCGACGATGATGTCGTGCAGCAGGTGAGTGACTTTGCGCGGTCTCTGGGTAAGGAAGTCGTCATCTGTGACGACAAAGCAGGTTTCATCGCCAACAGTTTGCTCTTTGGTTATCTCAACCACGCTGCTTCGATGTATGAGCAAAAGTACGCGAGTCGAGAGGACATCGACACTGCGATGCGGTTGGGGTGCGGACTGCCGATGGGTCCGCTCGCGCTGCTTGACCTGATCGGTTTAGATACCGCGTATCAGATTTTGGACACGATGTACCGCGAAGGTCGAGACCGTCTTCACGCGCCGAGCCCGATTCTCAAGCACATGATCACGGCCGGCTTGAAGGGGCGAAAGACAGGCCGAGGGTTCTACACCTACGCCGAGCCCGATTCGCCGGAGATCATCTCGGACGAAGCTTCGCAAACCACCGGGCTCGAAGCCGTTAAGGCCCGAGCCGTCGAGTCGGTTGGTGTGGTCGGGTCCGGGACTATGGCGACCGGCATCATCGAGGTGTTCGCCAAGGCCCAGATCCCCGTGACGTTCGTGGCACGATCGAGCGACAAGGTGACCAAGGTTGTAGCGGCGATCGACCGGAGCCTGGAGAAGGCTGTCCAGCGTGGAAAATTGCAGCAAGCCGATGCCGATGCTGCGCGCGAGATGATCCGCGGTACCACCCAACTAGAAGACCTAGCGAAGGTCGATTTAGTGCTCGAGGCGGTTGTCGAAGAGTTGGACGTCAAAACCGCCCTGTTCGAAAACCTCGATGAGATCTGTAAATCGGGGGCGATCTTGGCGACCACCACCTCCTCGCTTCCCGTCGTGGACCTCGCAGCGGTGACATCTAGACCTGCTGATGTGGTGGGCTTGCACTTTTTCAACCCAGCACCTGTCATGAAGTTGGTAGAGATCGTTGACACGGTGGCAACGGCGCCGGATGTTGTTGCCACTGCCGTGCAGGTAGTGGCACGAATTGGCAAAGTGGGAGTCAGGTGCGGTGATCGTGCTGGCTTCATTGTCAACGCACTGTTGTTTCCCTATCTCAATGACGCCATCAAGATGGCCGAAGGGAATTACGCCGGCACTGATGACATCGATACCGCGATGAAGCTCGGATGTGGTTATCCGATGGGCCCGTTCGAGTTGCTCGATGTCGTGGGGCTCGATGTGTCCTTAGCGATCCAGCAAACGCTGTACCGAGAGTTTCGTGAGCCGGGCTTTGCGCCCGCGCCGTGGCTAGAACACCTCGTGACGGCCGGATACACCGGCCGTAAGGCTGGTCGGGGCTTTCGCTCCTACGCTTGAGCCCTTATGGGACGTAAGAACCGGCGCAGACCAGACCCCGCGCGCGCCCCGGCGCCGGCCGGGCCGGCCCTGGAGTCACACCCGGATGGGGATTGGTACGTGCGCTCGCTCACCGGGTCTTCCTCGACCAAGACCTATCGCTGCCCGGGGTGCGATCACGAGATTCGCCCGGCCACCCCCCACGTGGTCGCCTGGAGCGCCGACGATCCCGCCGGGGCCGAGGATCGACGCCACTGGCATACCCCGTGTTGGCGGGCGCGAGGCAAGCGTGGGCCCGTCCGATGAACGAATCTTGCGGTCAGGAGATCACTGCCAACTCCGTCTTGCCCGCCCGACGCCTTCCACTGCGCTTGCAGACATCGGATGGCCTTCGACTCATCGGGGAGTTGGCGTTGCCGGAGTCCGCCGAACCGAAGGCGACCATCATCTGCGTACATCCGCTGCCTACGCATGGCGGGATGATGGACTCACACGTGTTGCGCAAGATGTCGTGGCGGCTGCCGGCGTTGGCGGATATCGCCGTGTTGCGCTTCAACACTCGGGGGACTGCGAGCCAGGCGGGAGCTAGCGAAG
Organism: Candidatus Nanopelagicales bacterium; assembly: GCA_036007925.1. Lineage (GTDB taxonomy): Bacteria > Actinomycetota > Actinomycetes > S36-B12 > S36-B12 > S36-B12. Next base: position 3,275 of record DASYOJ010000326.1, on the reverse strand, counting down.
GATCATTCGATCAAGCGCGCGGTGAAGGGCGTGATCTGCGGGCCGCCATTCACTATGCGGTCGGCCAGGAATTGCCGAACCTGTGGCTGCTCGGCTGGTCCTTCGGTACCGACGTCGTGCTCAAACATGGCGATATCGAGCCAGTCCACGGAGCTCTCCTTCTTAGTCCACCTCTGCGGTACACCACAGCAGACGAACTACGAGCGTGGCAGTCTTCGCCCCGCACCGTGGTGGCCTTCGTTCCCGAGTACGACGACTTCCTGCCACCAGATGCTGCGCACGAGGCATTCGCTATCGCTCCGCGCATACAGGTTGTGCCAGTTCCCGAGGCCAAGCATCTGTGGGTGGGGGAGCGGTTCGTTGCCGATCTGCTGAATCGGATTGTTGCCGAAGTGCTGCCGGATCGCGCACCGCTGCCGACCACGTGGCAGGGCCCCATGGAGCGTTGGAGCGATCTGTGATGCACCTGCATTGGGCAGACGAAGGGACGGGTCCGGCGATCGTCTTGTTGCACGCGTTCCCGTGCGATCACCACATGTGGGATTCCCAGGTCCTGGGGCTCGTGGAAGACCGGTGGCGTGTGCTCGCAGTGGATTTACCGGGGTTTGGGGGTAGTCCGCTACCGGATGCCGAGCCTGATCTGGGTGTCGTCGTTGAACTGGTGGTTGCCGACCTCTTGGAACGCGGTGTTGATCGACTGATTGTCGGGGGCTTGTCCGTGGGTGGTTACCTGGTGATGGAGTGGTTGCGCCGTTACCCAGCCATGCTGGCCGGTGTGGCGCTGTGCGATACCAAGGCAACAGCAGATGAGGAGATAGCCCGCGGGAATCGTCGTCGCATGGCCACCGATGTAGAAACCGATCCCGCGCGGACCGGGCAGATCTTGCGCGAGCGAATGCTGGGCGGGATTCTCGGCGCCACCACGCTCGACCAGCGCCCGGAAGTGGTCGCGCGGGTGGAAGCGTGGATGGATTCAACATCGGCGTCGACAGTGGCGTGGTACCAGGAGGCGATGGCAAAGCGACCGGATTCGCTGGCCACACTCGGCGAATGCGACGTTCCCGCTCTCGTGCTGTGGGGGCAGGAGGACACCATGTCTGATGCAACTGAACAACGCCGGATGCTGGACGCCTTGCGTGATGTCCGCCAGGCCGAGGTTCCTCACGCCGGTCATCTGTCGGCTATTGAAAATCCGCAGGAAGTCACCGTGCAACTGGTGTCCTTCGCTGCACAGGTGCGGCGGGCGGGAACCGACGGGTAACGCGGCTAGTTGGCTAGCCGGAAACTCACGATGCGGTCGTCGCGCGGGCCGGGGTCGCCACGCCCATCAGTGTTGCTGGTTGCGAGCCACACTCGGCCATCTGGTGCAAGCTCGATGGTGCGCAGCCGGTTGCCTTCGCCGATGTCTACACGTTGCGGTTTGCCGGCGCGCACACCGTTAAGTGGTACCCGCCACAGGACCTCACCACGCAGGCTAGCCACGTAGGCGGCATCGTCGGTGATCATCATGCCGCTAGGTGATGCGGTGGACGTGGGTGACCAAGTCACCTTCGGATTGGTGAACCGAGAGTTGCTGCTGCGCCCTTCGACAATCGGCCAGCCGTAGTTGCGCCCGGGTAGAAGCAAGTTCAGTTCATCGGCCTTGTTGGTACCAAACTCGGTGGCCCACAACCGGCCGTCGTCGTCGAAGGCCAAACCCTGTACGTTTCGGTGGCCGAGGGTGTAGACGGGGGAGTCGTCGAAGGGGTTACCCGGTGCGGGGTTGCCGCGGTAGTCGATGCGCAGCACTTTGCCGGCCAAGCTGTCGGGATCTTGGCTGAGATCGGGGTCTCCTGCATCCCCTGTGGCGACGAACAACGTGCGGTTCGGCCCGGTCAGTAGCCGCCCACCGTTATGGAAGCTCGCTTTGGGGATGCCGGTCAGTACCGGGGTCTGCTTGCCGAGTCGGCGCCCGTCCCATTCGATGCGCACCACGCGGTTATCCCGCTTGCCGGTTATGTAGGCGAAGACGTACGAGGGGTCGGCGTCGCCGAATGTCTCGGGGACCGCCAGGCCGAGCAGGCCGCCTTCGCCGTCCGGGCGAACCCCGGACACCTTGCCGACGACCGGTGCCCGGGTCAGGCTCTGCGCGGGTAGGCCATTTGCTCGAGCCGGGATCCGGCGCACCCGTGCGGTGTCTCGCTCGGAGACCAACGCCGATCCGTCGGGCAAGAAGGCGAGCCCCCACGGGCTGGTGAGGTTATCGGCGATCGTGCGTTCACCGATCACCTCGACGCTAGGCCGTGCAGTAGCGGCTTCGCCCCCGGGCACCGTGATCACGAGAGCTCCAGCCAAGGTGAGAACACCGGCTGCAGATAGGGCAGTGAGAAGGCGGGGACGGGTGACACGGGCACGCGGCTGCATCCCTCCAGTATGCGTCACGAATTGGCCTCCAGCACCCCTCCCCGTTGCGGCGTCACTTGTGTAGGCGACACGCCGATGCTCAACCCCCACAACCGCCGCCGGAACGGGGGAGTTAGAGGTTGGCGGTTTCTTGGATGAGTTCGGCGAATGCCCGTGCACCGTCACCGGTGAGGTGCACACCATCGGAGACGAAGAAACCGTTTTGGCCATCGGCGCGGGTGTTCCAGTCGGCGATGACCACATTCGGGTAGTCCGGAGCCACTTCGTCGATGATCGCGTTGTTGGGCTTTTCCCACGAGCGGGGAACCGAGGCATTGACTAGAACCACGCGTTCGTAATCGGTCAGTGGATCTAACGTGTTGCGCAATATCTCCTCGGTCAACACCCCGTTGGTGGCCGGGTGCAAAACGACGATATTGGCGAGCTTGTCGCGTCGGTTGAGTTTCTTCACCCGTCCGGTGAAAGCGCCGGGCATGCGCGAGACCTTGGCATCGACTTTGGCTCCGGGAATGGTGTCGGTAATGGCACCGCGGGCACCGAGAACGACGGAATCACCCAGGACGCTGACGCTGCCGTTTTCCGCGCGGATCTCCTCGATCGTGGGCTCGACAACCGAGTCCGCGGGTTGCTCGGACTCGGTCGCGATTGCGGAGGCATTGTCATCGCTGGCTACGGCTGTTGTGTCGTCAGCACCGCCGCCGGCAGTGGTGTCCTGGCCCGGTGGATCGTCATCGATGGCAACCTCGAGTGGGCCTCCATCGGCGATACCCATGGCCTCGGCAACATCGGGCGCCACCGCATCCCGGCCATCGCCGGGGGTGATGACTAACGCGATGGCCACTGCTGATGCGGCGATCGTGGCAACAACCGTC
>DASYOJ010000325.1:0-2713 GCA_036007925.1 Candidatus Nanopelagicales bacterium | reverse complement strand
ACCTGGTGCTCGGCTTCTGGGTGCTCGTCGGGTTCGGCTTCTTGCTGCTGGACCGAGACCGAACCCGCGGCAAAGCCGCGGCCTTGATCAGACGCGACGGCGTCGATCGCATCGCGATGGGTCTTGGCCCCTTCCTCGGCCCACGCCCACTGCGCATCGCCGCGATCGCCGCGTTCGCCCTCGCGATCGGCACCAAGTGGTCCGGTGCCTATTTCCTCGCAGCCTTCATGGTGCTGTCGATGTTCTGGGACGTCTCACTGCGCAAAGCAATCGGCGTGGATCACCCGTGGTCGGCAACCTTCGCCCGCGACCTGCCTCTTGCCGCCGGCTCCACCCTGATCGTCGGCATCGGGGTCTACCTACTCACCTGGACCGGCTGGTTCGCCACATCCACCGGGTGGGACCGCAACTGGGCCGCGGACCAAGGCCCGTCGATCGTTCCCGATCCGATCCGATCCTTGTGGCACTACCACTCGCAGATGTGGAACTTCCATACCAATCTCGATGCCGAACACAGTTACCAAAGCAACGCGTGGTCCTGGCCTTTCATGACCCGGCCCACGTCCTTTTATTACGAATCCCCCGAAGGTTGCGGCGCCGACAAGTGCTCCAGCACCGTCCTGGCCCTGGGCAACCCGATCATCTGGTGGGCGGCGCTGCTTGCCGTTCCCTACCAACTGTGGCGGTGGATCGCGGCCCGCGATTGGCGCTCGGGTGCGGTGATCGTCGGTATCGCTGCCGGCTGGTTGCCGTGGCTGCTGTACTCCGACCGAGCGATCTTCACCTTCTACACCGTTGTCTACGTACCGTTCCTGGTCATGGCGGTCACGCTCACCCTCGGAGCGATCGCGAAGGGCTTGCGCGACAAACCACGGTGGATACCCGCGACCATCATCGGCGGCTACCTGTTCGCCGTTGTCCTGGCCGCCTGGTGGTTCTACCCGGTCTGGACCGGTGAACTCATTCCTTACGACGCATGGCGCGCACGCATGTGGCTACCGACCTGGATCTAGTGTTGCGTCCCGATCATTCACCCTTTGCAAAGTCCGCCCCGCGCCACGTCCAGGCAAGTCGAATGACGATCGCAAGCAGCACCACTTCGACCACGCTGCCGAGCACGAAGTACGCCCACTCTCCTACGGCAGCACCAGCGATCGTGATGGCGTAGATGCTGGCGACCACGATCGAGACGATTCGGTTGATGCGTCTGGGCATGACCAACGTGAGGTAGACCATCAGGCAGGGGATGATCACGTAGGCGGTGATGCCGAGGAGGAACGGCTGGCCTACCTCGAAAACGAAGATCCGGCCGTCGTCGAGGTCTTGGCGAACATCCTCGCGATACAGCGAGAACAGATCGACGTAGAGGAATACCAACATCGTCGCCACCCACAGGGCGGACATCCGTATCCGGACGTCGATGGGCGAACGCCCCTGATCGAGTGCCACCGGGTTCGACATAGCCATCCTCTCGTTGCCTTACGCTCGTAAGGCTTGTTCCGAAGATTAGCCTTACAGGCGTAAGTGCGCAAGTATGGGCCCGTGCCTAAGCGACCACCGCTCACCGCGCAACGGATCATCGAGGCCGCGGCCGCCGTTGCAGATCGCGGCGGGCTCGAAGCGGTGAGCATGCGCAACGTCGCCAAAGAACTCGGCGTCGAAGCGATGTCGATCTACCACCACGTGGCCGACAAGGAGAGCCTGCTCGACGGCCTCGCTGATTGGATCGTCGAACAGATCGAACTTCCCGAGGTCACCGATCCGTGGCGAGCAGCGATGTCCGCTCGTGCGCACTCCGCCCACGATGTGCTGTCCGCACATCCGTGGGCCATCACATTGATCGAATCGCGTCCGGCACCGGGGATGCCGTTGCTGCGTCATCACGATCGCATCGTGGGGTGCTTACTGGAATCGGGATTCTCCGTGGAACTGGCAACGCACGCCTTCTCCGCGATCGACGCCTACGTCTACGGGTTCACCTTGAGTGAGGCGAACCTGCCCTTTACTCCGGGCGATGGAGCTGAGGAAGCTTTCGCAAGCGATGTGGCACCTGCACCAGAGGAGTTCCCCTACCTTGCGCGCTCCCTCGGCGAACTGATGGAGTCGGGCACCTATTCCTATGCAGCCGAATTCGACTACGGCCTTGATCTCATCCTCGACGGCTTCGAAAGCCGTTTGGCCTAACTCCCGAGCGCGGCCGACATACCGAAGGCGCCCATCACGATCATCATCGTTCCCCACACCGAGATCCCGATGATGCCCCCGAACCCACGCTGGCGAGCACCGGGTGTGACGATCACGAAAACCGCCACGAAGACGAAGTACAACCCACTGATCAAGAACGACGACGACACCGCGATGAGTCCCCAATCAAGGACCACCGCCAGTAACGCGAACGCACCCCACGCGAGATTGGCAAGTCCGACCTCGATCTGGAAGTTGTTGCGCTGGCCGTAGTCCCAACCACCATGCGCGGCATCGGAGCGGTTGAAGATCGCGTGACGAATAAAGGACAAGACACCGGTCGCCGTCACAGCCATCAGCGCCGCTACGGAAAGTGACGCAGGCTCTTGTTGCAGCGTGGCGATACCGATGAAGTAGCCGATGCCACCGACCAAGTAGGTCAGCCACATCAAGAGGGCGGCAGGACGAGCACTAACCGCGGTTTCGGTATTCATGGGCGGATCATGGCCGAAGCCGGCGGCAAAGTCAC
>DASYOJ010000324.1:0-4605 GCA_036007925.1 Candidatus Nanopelagicales bacterium | reverse complement strand
CGGATCCCCGTCAACTGGCGGATGAACACGCTCACCTGACACACCTTAGGCTCGCCGCCGACACGATTGGGGAGCACAGGTGCGAATGTCGGATCCGCAGTGGTGGCTGCTCGATGATCTGGTTCTGGCTCGCTCGGCGCTCGATCGAGCTGCCGAACGGCGCTCCGACGCAAGCTGGGTGCAGCAAGCGTTGGCGGATCCGACGAGCAGATTCGTGCATGTTCACGATGGCGCGGCGCTGGTCGATGGGGACGGACTCGTGCTCACCGGCCCAGATGAGCACCTCGAGGCCACCACGCTCCTGGGTATCGATGCGCAGGGCGTTGCCTATTTTTGCGTTCACCATTCGGTGGCACCGGAATCAATGGCACCGGCGCACGTGGATCAGGACGCAGACCAGCACTGGGTGGACCTGCGTACCGCCGGGGAGGGCCTAAGTGCCAAGGACGCCGGTTTGATGGTGACATCGGTGGCGCTGGACAACTGGTCCCGTACCCATCGTCGTTGTCCCCAGTGCGGCGGGGAGTTGGCCTGGCGCGAAGCGGGCTGGTCGCGGCGCTGTCTCGTCGACGATGTCTCGCACTTCCCGCGCACCGATCCGGCTGTGATCGTGCTCGTGCGTGATGATCAGGATCGGGCATTGCTGGGCAGGCAGATGCGATGGGAACCCACCTGGTACTCGACGCTGGCCGGCTTCGTCGAGGCCGGTGAATCGGCCGAAGCCGCCGTTCGACGTGAAGTCGAAGAGGAGTCCGGAGTGCGAATCGGCAGTGCTCCGAGCGATGTGCAATACCTCGGTAGCCAGCCGTGGCCGTTCCCGGCTTCGCTGATGCTGGGCTACCACGCGTTTGCTGCGGATTCGAGCATCGAAGTCGACGGCGAGGAGATCGTGGATGCCCGCTGGTTCTCACGCGATGAGCTGGCAACGGCCTGTGATTCCGGTGAGATATCGCTTCCACCGCAGGTCAGTATTGCCCGCAAGCTGATCGAGCGGTGGTTCGGTGCTCCGCTGCCCGGGGATTGGTCCCGGCCCCTGACCCGACCGAGTCGTTAGGCGGCGCTAGGAGATCGACTCGAGTTTCGCCTTCAGTTCCTTGAACGGCGGATTGGTCATGGTGGTGCCGTCGGGGAACACGACCGTAGGAACCGTTTGGTTGCCGGCATTGGCGTTCTCCACGAAGTGAGCGGCATCCGGAGTGTGCTCGATATCCACTTCGGTGAAGTCGATGCCCTCGCGCATCATCTGTGCTTTAAGCCGTTGGCAGTACCCACACCACACGGTGGAGAACATCGTCACTGCACCTGCGTTGGGGACCCATTCGGTCGGATTACTCACATCCCGACTGTAGGACACCAGGGAGCGGTAAACGCCGGGCGGCTACGCCGGCAAGAGTTCGGCAGCACCGAAGGACACGCTAAATCGCTCGCACCAGATCGTCACGCTCGTGAGATCGGAGATGTCTGCTTCGGCCGGAATGCGATAGTTCTGGTTCCCCTTGTTTCCCTTGAGCGGACCGAGGCTGAGGTACTCGTCATCATCGAACACGAACCAGCCACCAACACCCTCGATCACGGGCGCGGCAGCCAGCCACACCTTTAGGTCCGGGCCGTTGCTGGTGTCTAGTCCGACGAGTCGCAATATTTTCGATCCATCGGCGAGCGTGATGATGCGCGCCTTGCCGGTTGTTCCGTGCTCGTGGGAGATGAACTCGCCTTCGGCTTCGATGATGCGTTCGGGTGTTGGCTCGGCGGTCGGCGTCGGCGCTTGTTCCGTAGTGGGCGCCGTAGTGGGCGCCTCACTTGGTGTTGGGGCGAGCGGGTCGTTGGTTGCCGACGAAGCGGTTTCAGAGTTCGACGTTGACGTGGTCCGTGGGAGTGCGTCGTTCACCGTGACGTCGATGAATGCGGTCCAGGGCTGGAATGCCCACAGGCCGGCAGCGAGGATGATCGAGGCGACGACGCCCGCCGGAATAAGGAACCTGGGACGCTGCCACGTGCGCTGGGTACTCACGATCGCTCCTTCGCTGTTGGGGCTTTGACGTTAAGCGAAGGGAAGTCGTTCCCATCCGGGAAACGCAGGGCTGGCTGTGACCGGCTCAAGCACGGATGTCGCGTGGCAGAGTTGGGGGATGGTCGAACACGCGCCTGAGTCGGGTCGGTCCGCGCGTCCCTTCTTGCACTTGTTGGGCATCGACTGGGATCCCCACCGGTTGATCTACGGAACGATCATCTTGATGGTCGCGTTGGGCATCTACGAGGAATCGGACGATCCCTTCAACACAGAAACGCTCCTGGAATTAATTCTGATCGTGATTGCCCCGCTCTTCGCACTCGCCGCAGCGCATGCCTTTTCTGATTCGATAGATATTCAGGTACGGACCGGTCGTCGGCTCGCCCGTTCCGATCGTCGGCATCTGGCCTTCGCGGGGCTGCAGTATCTGGCGGTGGGAATCCCCGTCATCGCCCTTTCCGTTGTGGTCTTCGCCCTCGGAGGAAATGCCTGGGGCGCCGTCGACATCGCCCAAGGATTCGGGGTGGCTAGTTTGTTTTTCTGGGGCGCTTTCGCCGCACAGCGGGCCGGGCTCGGCCCGTGGTCACAATTTCGGTTCGCTGTGGTCTATGGGTTGCTGGGTTTCCTCGTGATTCTTGTGGAACTGCTGCTCTCCCACTGAGCCTTGTGGATACCGAGTCGATTGTGTCGGCTCGGCGTGCAAGCATCGGGGCGTGGAAGCCGGCGAGGTGCTCGAGGGACTCGATGCGGAGCAGCGCGCCGTGGCGGAGAGCCTCGAAGGGCCGGTCATGGTGCTCGCGGGTGCCGGGACCGGCAAGACCCGGGCGATCACTCACCGGATCGCTTACGGCGTACTCACCGGAGCGCACGATCCGCGGCGCACTTTGGCGGTCACCTTCACCAATCGGGCGGCCGGGGAATTGCGTGGCCGGTTGCGCCAACTCGGGGTGGCCGGAGTACAAGCGCGCACGTTCCATGCCGCTGCCTTACGCCAACTGCGCTACTTCTGGCCGCGGGTGTCTGATCGGGGGTTCCCGGAGATCATGCCCAGCAAGGCTGCGCTCGTGGCCCGGGCATTGTCGGCTAACGACATCTCCCCGGATACCTCTCTTGTGCGCGACGTGAGTTCGGACATCGAGTGGGCGCGGGTGAACTTCCTCGACGAACACACCTTGGCAACAGCAGATGTCAGCCGTGCGTTGAGCATCGACAAGACCGACCTCGCCCGTGTCTTGGCCACTTATGAGGAAGCGAAATCCGAACGCGGAGTCATCGACTTCGAAGATGTCATGATCGTGCTCATCGGAGCGTTGTCCACCGATCATTCGATCGCGCGGGAAGTTCGCACGGCCTATCGCTGGCTCACGGTCGACGAGTACCAAGACGTCAACCCCGTGCAACACGCATTGTTGACGTTATGGCGCGGGGACCGTGATGACTTATGCGTGGTGGGCGATCCCAGCCAGACCATCTACTCCTTCACCGGGGCGAGTCCGGACTACCTGCTGAAATTTCCTCGAGAATTACCGGGAGCCACCACCGTTCGACTCGTGCGCTGTTATCGGTGTTCGCCACAGATCGTGGAGTTGGCGAATGCACTCATCCACGCAGGCACGTCTGCACGCAACGCGGTGACATTGCAATCGCAAAAGGACCCTGGTCCGGTTCCACAGATCCAGGACTTCGATGACGACGTTTGTGAAGCTCGCGCCGTCGCAACGCGCATTCACGCCAGCATCACTGCCGGCACCCGCCCTCGAGACATTGCGGTGCTGTACCGAATCAACGCCCAGGCTGTGGAAATCGAATCTGCGCTTGCCGATCAGGGGGTTCCTGTCACGTTGCGGGGCTCGGAGCGCTTTTTCGATCGAGGCGAAGTTCGTGAGGCAGTGACCCGCCTACGTGCGGCGGGCCGGTTCGCTGCCGATGGGGCAGCGCACGGTGACGAAGGTGCCCCATCGGGTAATTCGGTCCCCTTGGAAGAGCAGGTGGTCGACGTCCTCAGTGCCATGGGGTGGTCCAGTGAGCAACCCACCACCACGGGGGCTGTTCGCGAGCGTTGGGAATCGTTAGCGGCAGTGGTGGAACTCGCTCGTGAGATGGCGGGGGCGACACTCGCGGAATTTGTCGATCATCTCGATGAGCGGGCCTCGACCCAATTTTCCCCGGTTGCCGACGGAGTCACACTGGCGTCGATCCATGCGGCAAAGGGGTTGGAGTGGTCGATCGTGCACGTGATCGGGTGCAGCGACGGACTGATCCCTTTGCAGCATGCAGATGGCGATGATCAGGTCGAAGAGGAGCGCCGGTTGTTGTACGTCGCGATGACCCGAGCCGAACGAGAGTTGCACCTGAGTTGGGCACATGCCCGGCAACCGGGCGGACGTGCCAGTCGCAAGCCGAGCAGATTCCTCGCCTCGATCACGAGTGGGCCGCAGGTGAGTGATCGATCATCGGTGCAACGTGGTGCCGGCGGTGCGAGCGCAAATCGACGCCGCGGACGCAAGGGGCCGGCGGTCTGCCGAACGTGTGGAAAAGCATTGGTCACACCGGGGGAGCGGACGATCGGTCGGTGTCGGACGTGTCCGTCCACT
>DASYOJ010000323.1:0-1748 GCA_036007925.1 Candidatus Nanopelagicales bacterium | reverse complement strand
AGCACATCCGGGGAAGCCGCGCTGATCGTGTTCGCGACTCGATCCCGGCGAATCGTCCAGGACGGAGCCGGCGCCGCGCACGCGGCAGAGGTCCCATCCGGTCCGCCCTTGCAGACGTTGAAGGTGGCAACGCTCACCGGTGTTGTTGTGGAGGCTTGCGCAGCCGGGGCGACCAAGGTCCCCACCATCAGCAGGGAACCGGCAACGGCTGCGAACCCGGCACTCCTTCTCCTCTTGCCCATGAGCCACCTCCCGGTTTCTCGGCGGGCGCTTCGCTTGCGCTTAAGGGGGTTATTCCCGTGAGATGCTCCCGCCAAACATGAGAAAGGGGTTCTTGCCCTCATGTCACGACGCCACCCCGCCGCTGATCGAAAGTAAGGGTTCGGATATCCCAACTCTTGTGGGCTGGGCTAGCAGCGCGTTGTGATGATTTCTCCGGGCTCCGGGGGGTTTCCCCTGCCACGGCAACAGTGAACTTTGGAGCGTGCGGGGTGAGACTGAGCAAGTCCATTCGATACCTGGCAGTGAGCTCGGCAACGGCGCTCACCGCAGGATTGCTGACGGTGCCTAGTGCCAGCGCTGCGACCGAATACTTCGAATCGTTCACTGATGCCGATGTGACCTATTCATCTGACTGGGCCGCCGGACGATTCTCCCTCGGAACGTTGCTGGACTATCCCTGCTTGACCGCACGGCCCGCAGCTTCGGGTGATCTGCAACTCAACCCCGGGCCCGGAACGCTCTTTACCTGCCAGACAACTCCTGATGCCTCAGGCTCAGGCGCCCTACGCCTTGCCGACGACAGCACAACTGCAGAGCCCGACAGTAGCGACATCAACTTCACTCAACCGTTCCTCACGTCGGGTGGCTTTGACATCACGTTCTCGATGGCTATGTACGACACCTCTAGCAGCGCCAATCAGGCAGCAGACGGAATCAGTTTCTTCTTGAAAGATGGATCCAGCACGAACTATGCGCCCGGCTATCCGGGCGGATGGCTCGGCTACATCGACGTTGCGGACGCGCTTGTTGGTGTTGGTTTCGACTACTTCGGCAACTTCTCGACTAGCAACACGGCTCTCAAGCTGAACGGCTGCTCAACGGACGGCCCTGGTCAGCGGGCCAATGCGATTGTCGTGCGCGGACCAGGTGAACGGACCGGAAGCCCCAACTACAACGGTTACTGCTACTTAGCCGGCACGTCGGCAAACGCGATGAACTTCAGTGGGACTGAGAACACGCGCGCGCAAGCAACGAGGCGCGCACGTGTTCAAGTTGACGCGCCAACCGTTGCGTCACCGAAGGTACGGGTGTACTTCGACGATCTCACGAACCCGATATTGACTGTTGATCAACCTCAAGAGTTACAGCAGTCTCGCTCATTCAAATTCGGTTTCGCTGGTTCCTCCGGTGGATCCTTCGCGCAGTTCCTTGAGATCTGGAATCTCCGCTTCACCGGTACACCTGTTCCTCCACCACCTCCGCCGGTCCAGATGATCACACTGGACATTGATGCAAATGAGGGTTCGTGCACCGTTTCGAAAATCACCGAACCAGTCGGCACGTGGGTGGATCTTCCGGGTGAGGATGCGTGCTCGCGCGAGGGGTATGAGTTCCTTGGTTTCGATACTTCCGCGAGTAGCACGACCCCTCAGTTCGCTCCTGGTGCGCCCGTTCAATTGACGGGCGATAACCGCGTGTATGCGATCTATGAGGAGATCGTGCCGGAGCCGTTCCTATGCACGCCG
>DASYOJ010000322.1:0-1533 GCA_036007925.1 Candidatus Nanopelagicales bacterium | reverse complement strand
TTGGGGCTGTCGCGTGCGGCCTGGCCAGCGCAGCTGTGGAGCGAGTCGACATCGAGGTGCTCGGGGACGTCATCGAACACGACGTCCGCGTGCTCGAGCTCTCTGCGCTCAAGGGTGTTTTCCAAATGCTCGTCCACGATCCGGTGTCCTACGTCAACGCACCGGTACTCGCCGAACAGCGGGGTGTGGAGGTTGCCCTCACCACCGACGCCACGAGCGGGGATCACCGATCGCTGCTGCGCGTGCTGCTGACTTTGACCGACGGATCCACAGTGTGTGTCGGCGGGACAGTAGCGGGCCCTCGGCATCGGGGCAAGATCGTCGAGGTCGACGGCTTCGATGTCGACGTCCCGCTCAGCGATTACCTGGCGTTCTTCCGCTATCACGACAAGCCCGGTGTGGTGGGCATCGTCGGCCGGCTGCTCGGCGATGCCGACATCAACATCGGCGGCATGCAGGTCAGTCGGGACGACACCGACCACGCATTGATCGTGCTGAGCGTGGACTCACCGATCCCTGGTGAGATCGTCGATGCGATCACCGAGCAAATCGGCGCCCACTCCGGACGCTTCGTCTCCCTGGGCGCTTAGCTCACTTGCTCGTGCCAGCGGGACATCAGGACGGCTGACAGCACTCCGAGGACGAGAACAATCGCTGCGCCGGCGACGTACGTCTCGGCGGAAGCGAGCTCGAACGCGGATCTAATGCTCGCCTCGACGCTTTCTCGTTGACTGGCTGGTTCGCGAGCCGCTGCCGCTAACGCCGTTTGCACCGATCCGCTGTCGGCGCCAGTTGCGTCTTGCTCACGGCCGCTGAAGGTCGAGGACAGCACCGTGCCCAAGATGGCTACACCGAACGATGCGCCTAGGAAGCGCGAAAGCATGCTCGTGCCCGATGCCGTGCCGGTCAGGTTGTCGGGAAGGGCATTCAAGATGACGACCGATCCCAGTGGCACGCTGAATCCCCAACCGATTCCGCTGACGCACGTGGCGATGATCACCAAGATCACCGATCGTTGGGAACTGGTGACCGCGAGGATGACGAATCCGGCCAACATGAACAGCAAGCCGAGGTCGATTGCTCGCGCCGTGCCCCACCGCTTCGCCAACTTCGGGCTGATGCGCGAGGTGATCCAGAAGACGATTGCGAACGGGATGAGGGAAAGGCCCACGCTCAGGGTGGCCAAGCGTTCGAGGGCGTCGAGATGTTGCGGCACCAAGAACAGTGTGCCGGTGAAGGAAACGTATGTGACGAACAGCGCGAGAGCAGCTCCGGCGACGGCGGGGTAGCGCAGCACCTCGAAATGGAACATCGGGTGCGGGGTATGCATTTCCCACATCGCGAACAGCGCGAGGACCAGGATGCCCACCGCGCCGGTGACCAAGATGAACGGGTTCGTCCATCCGTAGCGCGGTGCCTCGATGATCGCCCCGAGCAGCATGGTGAAACCGACCACCGAGAGGACGGCGCCGGGGATGTCGAGTTTCTCGCCGGCGTTGCCGCGCATATCGGGAATCGCGCGGATACCAATGA
>DASYOJ010000321.1:0-3296 GCA_036007925.1 Candidatus Nanopelagicales bacterium | reverse complement strand
CCAACAAGGCATTCGCGCACTACCGCTGGTAACCGCCCACACAACCTAAAAGTTCGTTCTGACGAGAAAAACGGAGCAGATGGTGTCCACCGCATTAGGGATCGACCTCGCCAAGGTCCGCAACATCGGGATCATGGCGCATATCGACGCGGGCAAAACCACGACCACCGAGCGCATCCTTTATTACACCGGCATCAACTACAAGATCGGTGAGGTCCACGAAGGCGCGGCGACGATGGACTGGATGGAGCAAGAGCAAGAGCGCGGGATCACCATCACGTCGGCTGCCACTACCTGCTCGTGGGATGGCTACACGATCAACATTATCGACACCCCGGGGCACGTTGATTTCACCGTTGAGGTAGAGCGTTCCTTGCGGGTGCTCGACGGCGCCGTCGCGGTATTCGATGGCGTTGCCGGTGTGGAGCCGCAGTCGGAGACAGTGTGGCGCCAGGCCGACCGCTATGGCGTTCCGCGTATGTGCTTTGTCAACAAGCTCGATCGCACGGGTGCTGACTTCTACATGTGCGTCGACATGATCATCTCCCGGCTCAATGCGGTGCCGCTCGTGCTGCAGTTGCCCATCGGCAACGAGGCCGACTTCATCGGCGTCGTCGATCTGGTCACGATGAAGGCCCTGACCTGGCGCGGAGAGACCCCGCTGGGCGAGGAGTACTCCATTGAGGACATCCCGGCGGAGTTGCAAGCCAAGGCTGAGGAATGGCGCGAAAAGCTGCTCGAAACACTGTCGGAGAACGACGACCAAGTCATGGAGAAGTACCTCGAAGGTGAGGAACTCAGCGTCGAGGAAATCAAAGCCGGTATCCGCCGCGCGACCCTCGCAGCGACCGTCACCCCGGTTCTGACCGGAACCGCCTTCAAGAACAAAGGCGTGCAGCCGATGCTCGACGCCGTTGTCGCCTACCTGCCCTCTCCGCTCGACGTTGAGGGCATCGAGGGGCACAAAGTCGGTAACGAAGAAGAGTTGATGTCCCGCAAGCCGAGCGAGGACGAGCCGTTCAGTGCGCTGGCCTTCAAGATCATGTCTGATCCGCACCTAGGCAAGTTGACCTATGTGCGCGTTTACTCGGGCAAGTTGCAGACCGGCACCCAGGTGCTCAACAGCACGAAGGACAAGAAGGAGCGCATCGGCAAGATCTACCGGATGCACGCGAACAAGCGTGAGGAGATCGAGTCAACGGGCGCCGGAGACATCGTCGCGGTTATGGGTTTGAAAGACACCACCACCGGAGACACCCTGTGCGACGCCTCCAATCCGGTGGTGCTCGAATCGATGACTTTCCCCGAGCCGGTTATCTCCGTTGCCATCGAGCCGAAGACGAAGAGCGACCAAGAAAAGCTCGGCACCGCCATCCAGCGCTTGGCTGAAGAGGATCCAACCTTCCGGGTGAGCACCAACGAGGAAACCGGTCAAACCATCATCGAAGGTATGGGCGAGTTGCACCTTGAGGTCCTCGTCGACCGGATGAAGCGCGAGTTCAAGGTCGAGGCGAACGTCGGCAAGCCGCAGGTGGCCTACCGCGAGACCCTCACCAAGCCGGTCGAGAAGGTGGAGTACACCCACAAGAAGCAAACCGGTGGCTCGGGTCAGTTCGGTCGCGTGATCATCGCCATCGCGCCAAATACCGAAGAAGGCGGCGGCTACCTGTTCGAGAACAAGGTCACCGGTGGGCGTATCCCGCGCGAGTACATCCCCTCGGTGGACGCCGGCTGCCAGGAGGCGATGGAGAACGGAATCCTCGCCGGCTACCCGATGGTCGATGTCAAAGTCACGCTCCTGGACGGCGCGTACCACGACGTCGACTCCTCAGAACTTGCCTTCAAGATCGCCGGATCCATGGCGTTCAAGGAAGGTGCGGGCCGCGCGAAGCCGGCCCTGCTCGAGCCGATGATGGCCGTCGAAGTCACCACCCCGGAGGACTTCATGGGCGATGTCATCGGCGATCTGAACTCTCGGCGCGGACAGGTGCAGGCGATGGAAGAGCGCTCCGGCGCTCGAGTCGTCAAAGCACTGGTGCCGTTGTCGGAGATGTTCGGCTACGTGGGCGACCTTCGCTCTCGCACACAAGGCCGGGCTAGCTACAGCATGCAGTTCGACTCCTACGCCCAGGTCCCGCAGGCCGTGGCGACGGAGATCATCGCTAAGGCTCGCGGCGAATAGTCGCGGATCACCACCACAAAAGAAGAAACAAACCGCAAGGACCCGATCCGCGTAACGCCGGACGGCACAAGACAAGGGAGAACGCACGTGGCCAAGGCCAAGTTCGAGCGCACCAAGCCGCACATCAACATCGGCACCATCGGTCATATCGACCATGGCAAGACGACTCTGACGGCTGCCATCACGAAGGTGCTGCATGACCGCTACCCCGAGGTCAACCCCTTCACGCCTTTCGACGAGATCGACAAGGCCCCGGAGGAGCGGCAGCGCGGTATCACCATCTCGATCGCGCACGTCGAGTACGAGACCGAGGCACGTCACTATGCACACGTCGACTGCCCAGGTCACGCCGACTACATCAAGAACATGATCACCGGTGCTGCTCAGATGGACGGAGCGATCCTCGTGGTCGCCGCCACTGACGGCCCGATGCCGCAGACCAAGGAGCACGTGCTGCTCGCCCGTCAGGTGGGCGTCCCGGCCATCGTCGTTGCCCTGAACAAGTGCGACATGGTCGACGACGAAGAGCTCATCGAGTTGGTCGAGATGGAGGTTCGCGAGTTGCTCAGCAGCTACGAGTTCCCCGGCGACGACATCCCGGTGGTTCGCGTTGCTGCTTTCCCGGCGCTGCAAGGCGACGAGAAGTGGGGCGATTCGATCATGGAGCTCATGGGCGCGGTCGATGAGTACATCGCCACCCCCGAGCGCGCGGTGGACCAGCCGTTCTTGATGCCCATCGAGGACGTCTTCACCATCACCGGTCGCGGCACGGTCGTCACCGGCCGCATCGAGCGCGGCATCGTCAAGGTCAACGAGGAAATCGAGATTGTCGGCATCCGTCCGGGCGAAGCCCAAAAGACGATCGTGACTGGCGTCGAGATGTTCCGCAAGTTGCTCGATGAGGGTCAAGCCGGTGAGAACGTCGGTCTGCTGCTTCGCGGCACCAAGCGCGAGGATGTCGAGCGCGGCCAGGTGTGCTGCAAGCCGGGCTCGATCACCCCGCACACCGAGTTCGAGGCACAGGTCTACATCCTGTCCAAGGACGAGGGCGGCCGGCACACTCCGTTCTTCAACAACTACCGTCCGCAGTTCTACTTCCGGACGACTGACGTCA
>DASYOJ010000320.1:0-2490 GCA_036007925.1 Candidatus Nanopelagicales bacterium | reverse complement strand
CACAATCCTTCGTCCGCGCCGAATCCTGCACTTTGCGTCGCAAGATCTTGATCTTGTGACTCCAGGTGCAGGTTTCGGTGGCTAGGGGCGGACCATCACCTTCATATCCGCCGGGTGCTTCTTCGCGTGCGTGAGCGCCTTCTCGACTTCCTCGAGCGAGTAGGACCCGCTGACGATCGCATCGAGGTCGACCCTTCCTGAGGCGACTAGTTCGACGGCATCGGGGTAGGTGTTGGCGTAGCGGAACGTGCCGGTCAGCCAGATCTCCTTGCCCTGGATCGCACCGACGGGGATCGCGACGGTGTCGGTCGGCGCCATACCGATGAGGACTGCGGTGCCGGCGGGAGCCAGTGCGCGGATGCCCTGGTCGATCGCAGGGGCGGCGCCACTGCACTCGAGCAGGACGTCTGCTTCGGGGATGTCGTCGTTCATGGGATCGATAGCCGGAAAGCCCAACTTCTCTACTTGCGCGCGCCGATCCCCGTTGACGTCGGTCACGGCTACGACGTTCGCGCCGCGGGCGCGGGCGACAAGGGCACAGATCGCACCGATGGGGCCACCGCCGGTGATGAGCACGCGGGTGCCGAGCGAGACGTTCGCCTTCTGGCAGGCCCAAACGCCAACGGACAGTGGTTCGACGAGCGCTGCAGCGTCGAAACTGACGTGGCTGGGCACCGGATGCACGAAGTCCCGTGGCAACAGCACGTACTCGCAGAACGCGCCGTCGATGGGTGGGGTGGCGAAGAACTGGACGTCCGGGCACAGGTTGTAACGCCCGGCGCGGCATTCCTTGCAGCGACCGCACGGCACCCCGGGCTCCATCGCGACTGTGGTGCCCACTTCGAGGTCGGTGACGTTTGATCCGACGGCGGAGACGACGCCGGAGGCTTCATGACCGAGGACGAGGGGCTGCTCGACGATGAAGTCCGCGATGCGGCCGTGCTCGAAGTAGTGGATGTCACTTCCGCAGACGCCAACGGACTTCACCTGCACGAGAACTTCATCCGATCCGGGTTCGGGGATCTCGCGCTCTTCGATGCGCAGGGTGAGATCGGTGTCGAGGACGCTGACGCGCTGTTTCATGACGGATCCTTTGCCAGAAGCTGTTCGAGGGTGGCTCGCGCCCCGCGTTGGTGCAGGGAGTCCAGAGTCTGCCGGTAGGGCTCGCGGAAGTTCTCGTTATCAACGAGATCACCGAACAGGGTGCGGTTCTCGATGAAGGCGAGTGGCTCTTCTCGCTGCCGTTGGGCGATCGGTGTGAGTTCGTCCTTGAGTGGATCGACAACGTCGATCGGATTGCCCTGCTCGTCGCTGCCTTCGGCGTAGCGGGCCCAACTAGCAACGATCGCGGTGCTGAGGGTGACATCGCCACCGTGGTCGAGGCGTTCGCGGATCACGGGGTTCAGCCACTTGGGGATCCGATCGGAGGATTCGGCCGCGAGCCGGGCCACGGTGTCCTTCACCTCCGGGTTCGCGAAACGCGCGATGAGTTCGCACTTGTATTCCTCAAGGTCCACGCCGGGTAGTTCATCGAGCGTTGGGGTGGCTTCGCGATCCATATAGCGGCGTAGGAAATCGGCGATGAGTGGATCTTGCGCGGCATCGTGGACGTACTCGTAGCCCATCAGGTGAGCGAAGTAAGCAAGTCCCTGGTGGCTGGCGTTGAGCAACCGCAACTTCATCTTCTCGTATGGCGCTACGTCGTCGGTGACCTGAACCCCGGCCTCCTCCCACGGTGGCCGCCCGGTCGGGAAGTTGTCCTCGACCACCCACTGGAAGAACGGCTCACACAGCACCGGGCAGTCATCACGAACGCCGATGTGATCGCTGACCGTTTCCTTGTCAGCCTGCGTGGTGACCGGGGTGATCCGGTCGACCATCGAGTTGGGGAAGGCGACGTTGCTTTCCATCCAGACCCCGAGCTCGGGATCCTTAGCCTTCGCGAATGCGGTGAACATGGCCTTGGCGACATCGCCATTGTGTTGGATGTTGTCGCAGGACATCACCGTGAACGGTGCGATGTCTTGCTCTCGTCGCTTGGCGAGTGCTGCGCAGACCAGGCCGAAGACGCTTGCTGGAGATGCGTTCGGCTCAAGGTCTCGGGCCACTGCGGGGGTGTCGAGCATGAACTCTCCGGTGAGGCGATCGAAGTTGTAGCCGCCCTCGGTGATGGTGAGCGAGACGATCTTGATGCGTGGATCCGCAAGGACGTTGATCGCGGCGTTGAAGTCATCGGGCGCGAAGAGGACATCGAGGATGCTGCCGATGATCCGGTAGTCCCAGGTGCCATCGCTGTGCTTCTCGACCAGCGTGTAGAGGCCATCTTGTTTTTGCATGGCGCGGGCGAGCGGCTCATCTCCGGGCAGCAGTGCCAGGCCCGTGATCCCCCAGGTGGTTGCCTGCCCTTGGCGCAGCAATCGGTCGATCACCAGCGCCTGGTGGGCGCGGTGGAAGTTGCCCACGCCGATGTGCACGATGCCGGCAGATACT
>DASYOJ010000319.1:0-2929 GCA_036007925.1 Candidatus Nanopelagicales bacterium | reverse complement strand
ATCGCACCATTCGAAACGCCTTGCAGCGGGATAGTGCGCATCAGCACGGTGGCGCGGGGCCCTTCGATATCGGCCCGGCCAGCAATCCGGCCACGGGCAAGATCAGCCAGAGCCGAATCAAGCGCTCCTTGCCGGTGCATCAAGCGAACGACAACGCCGGCGAATTCCGCACCGACCACATCGGTCGCCAAACCGAGTCTGCGCAGGGCGCTGACCGCATTCGGGCTGGCGTAACGAACCACGCCTGCGGCATCCAACCGCACCACACCATCGCCGACCCGCGGATTGCCGGTGGCGGCGGTCACGGTCTCCGGAACCGGGTACTGGCCCGCTACCAGCATCGCAAAGAGCGCATCAGCACTCGAGAGGTAGAAATCCTCGAGTTGTCCGGCCACCCGCGGGGCGCTGGAAGCGTGCCGCACCACCACTGCAATGACATCGCGGTCCCGACCAGCCTCACCTTCGGCATCAAGGTCGCGCGCAGCCGGTTGCGGTCGATGGATCGGGTAAGCCTCCACACCCGTTGGCGTGGAGGCTCGGGCAATGTCTCGTACCTGGACGGTGCGCCCGAAGGTGAGGGCCTGGTCGATGGCCACCACGCGACCGCGGGGGCTGAACTTTCCGATGACATCTTCTGGCACGCTGGTCGGAGCGGTTGTCGGGCGCACATGGGCAACGGCCACGGCGCCGGCGTCATTCCAGGTGGGCAGCCACAACACCAGATCGGACAAGGACAGGTCCGCGAGCAAGGACCACTCCTCGACCACAGCCGTCAAATACTGTAGATCCGAGGCACTGAGATCGGTCCGCTCGTTTACCAATCGTGCAGGTATAGGCACGGCTACGGAGGGTAGCGTGCACAGGTGACCTCGCACGAGACTGCGACCCCGCACGCATCAGCAACCCCCAACGAACCGGTGCACGGGGGCCACCACGCCATCGCCGCAGCGCGAGCTAGCGGAGCCCAGGCGCTGTTCACCTTGTCCGGGGCGCACATCTTCCCGCTGTACGACGCCGCCGTCGGTGGTAGCCAGGCAGTGCAGCAGGCCCGAAGCCCTCGTGTAGCCGAGCGCGCCGGACCGGTGCGGCTCGTCGATGTCCGTCACGAGCAAGCGGCGGTCTTCGCCGCCGAGGCGGTTGGAAAACTCACGCGGACACCTGGATTCGCCGCGGTGACTGCTGGCCCAGGGGTCACGAACGCGATCAGCGCCGTCACCGGGGCATGGATGAACGGCAGTCCCGTAGTCCTGGTGGGAGGTCGAGCCCCCGAGCACCGCTGGGGCAGCGGCGCGTTGCAAGAACTCGACCACGTCCCGGTCATGGCCCCTGTGACCAAGGCCGCGTGGACGATCCGCGACCCTGCGGCAATCCATAGCCAGATGGCGGCTGCATTCACGATGGCCAGTACCGCCCATCGAGGGCCGGTCTTCGTCGATATTCCGATGGATGTCTTGTTCACGCCAGCAGTAGCAACCCCGTCAGCAGATGCCGACTCCCCCACCACAACTGCTCCCGGCCCGGTCACCGGCGATCTTGAGCGCGCCGGTGACCTGCTGCGCGGCGCAGCCCGACCGGTAGTGGTGGTCGGTTCGGATGTGTGGGCTGGGGCGGCGGTCGATGCTGCCCGCGATTTCGTACACGCCCGGCAACTCCCGGTTATCGCGAACGGCATGGGCCGCGGGATCTTCGCTCCTGATGACCCTCTACTCGTCACCCGAGCTCGCTCACGTGCCTTTCGCGATGCAGATGTCGTGATCGTTGTCGGCGCCCCGTTGGATTTCCGCCTCGGCTATGGCACTTTCGGGCCAAAGGACGGATCGGCCAACTCCCCTGTTCCAGTCGTGCACGTGATCGATGCTCCCTCGCAGATCGCCACTCACGCTGCGCAGGCAATACCGGTGATCGGTGACATCACCACTTGCCTACAAGCATTGAATGAACAGGCTGGCGCAACCAGCCCGGACTCTCACTGGCTCACCCAACTAGCCACCGACGCCCAAGCCGCGTGGGCCGCCGACGCCGAACTTCTCGCCAGCGATGCCGACCCCATTCACCCAGCACGTATCTACGCCGAAGTTCGAACTCGACAAAGCCCCGACGATGTCCTGATCGGTGATGGCGGTGACTTCGTGTCCTTCGCGGGACGCTTCCTCGAACCAGGTGTGCCTGGGCGATGGCTGGATCCTGGCCCCTTCGGCTGCCTGGGGACCGGACCGGGCTACGCCCTAGGTGCATCGGTCGCGATCGAAGGTGCGCACCCCTGGCTACTGATGGGGGATGGAGCAGCGGGTTTCTCCTTGATGGACGTCGATACTCTCGTTCGCCACCAGGTTCCCGTCACCATCGTGGTCGGCAATAACTCCGGATGGGGCTTGGAAAAGCACCCGATGCGCTTTCTTTACGGATACGACGTCATCGCCGATCTCGAACCGACCGCCTACGACGACGTCGTGCGTGCCCTCGGTGGCGCTGGCGAGACCGTCACCGACCCTAACCAGATCGGCGCCGCATTCGACAGGGCCCGCTCGTACCGCGGCCCCTACCTGGTCAACATCCTGACCGATCCGGAAGTTGCCTATCCGCGCTCCACAACCGGCATTTAATACCGAACTAATCGGCGGCGAACCGGTCGCGGTCGACCACAACGCGCGTGATCGTCCCGGTAGCGACATCCTCCAGCGTGTCGCCAAAGGCCGTGTGGTGGCTCGCCGACACTTCGAAGGTGACGACATCGCCTTCCACCGCGATGACGGTGGCGCGCGCGGTTACGTCGGAGTCAAGAGGGCTTGGCTTGCGATGAGCGATGCTGACGTGGGTTCCCACGCTGGTGCGCGAAGCTGGGAGTAAGCCACGCAATGCTTCACACGTTGCCTGTTCCATGAGCGCGATCACCCGAGGCGTCCCGAGCACTGCGACATCTCCGCTGCCC
>DASYOJ010000318.1:0-3993 GCA_036007925.1 Candidatus Nanopelagicales bacterium | reverse complement strand
TTTGTGATCGTTTTCGCTTGCCTCAGAACCCTGGCTAGTGGAAAGGTACGGACCTAGTGGTCGCTGTGCTGTTCGCGATCGAGAGCGCAGCGAACCGTTGGGAGGTGCAGTGTCGGGCCACAGTCCGGAGTCGGAGCCACTCCTTACCCCATCGGAAGTAGCTGCTTTATTCCGCGTTGATCCGAAAACTGTTACCCGCTGGGCAAAGGCCGGAAAGTTGAACAGCATCCGTACTCTCGGTGGTCACCGGCGTTACCGTGCGAGTGAAGTGCACGCACTTCTCGAAGCGCAATCTCCGTCCTCCGTCGCGACGACGCCTGCTCCGCATCCGCGCACGCAACCTCCGGGAAGTTTCCCCCAGCGCTGACCCGCCGATAGTGTGCGTGACATGAACAACCCTGAGTTGCGCGTAGGCGATGCCGAACGCGACTCGACAATTGCGGTGCTGCGAGAAGCCTTCGCCGAAGGGCGCTTGGATCAAGCGGAGTTTGATGACCGCCTCGGGCGTGCCCACATAGCCAAGACCGTTGCGGATCTTTCCGAGCTCACCGTTGACCTGCCGGGTGCCGCCAGCGCTGACCTGGCCTCCGCGGGCGATCGCAACGAAGCAAACAAGGAGCGCCGGGACTTGAAATCGGCGTGGGCATCCTGGCTGGGTGTGGGCGTCTTGGTCAACATCATCTGGTTCGGCACCTGGATGGGCGATGGTCCGGCCCCGTATTACTGGCCCATTTGGGTGATCGGCCCGTGGGGTGGCGGGATGTTGATTTGGACGCTCACCTCGCGAGCGGAGCGGTCAGGAGATGGCTGACCCGTTCTACCGGGGCGTCGTTGGCACCTTCAAGGGCGTGTTCCGGGGGCTGGGTATCCGGCTCGATGTTGCGGGCCAGGACCACATCCCTACATCCGGCGGCGCCTTCTTGGCTATCAACCACACCAGTTACCTCGACTTCGCCCTAGGTGGTGTACCTGCGGATATGCGTGGGCGTCGCCTTGTTCGATTCATGGCCAAAGACTCGATCTTCAAACACCCGGTAGCCGGGCCATTGATGCGCGGCATGAAACACATACCGGTGGACCGGGACGCAGGTTCGGCAGCGTTCCGCGATGCAGTGGGGGCTGCCAAGGCGGGTGAGTTAATCGGGGTGTTCCCCGAGGCGACGATGAGTCAGTCGTTGGAGATCAAGGAGTTGAAGAACGGTGCCGTGCGCATGGCTCGTGCAGCCGGGGTGCCGGTGATCCCGATGATCATCTTCGGCGGCCATCGGTTGCTTGCTTATGACGTTCGGGATTTCTCCCGCGGCAAAACGATCTGCATGACCGTGGGCGAGCCCTGGGAGATTCCCCGGGGAGAGAATCCGGATGAATTGACACATGAGTTGCGGGTTCGGCTCTCGGCGTTACTCGACGAGACTATTGAGCGGTATCCGGACAAGCCGGCGGGTGCGCCGTGGATTCCGCAGCGTCATGGTGGCTCCGCGCCGAGTTTGGAACAAGCTCTTGCGTTGGAAGAACAACGACGAGCACGGCGTCAAGCCGAGCGCGAGGCGAAGGGCGCTTAGTCCTGTGCCGCGGACCGGTAGGCATCTACTGCTGTGGGCATCGTCTGGAACACGTATTCCTCACCGATGGCGTGCAAGACACCGTGATCGCGCAGGGCTACCAATAGTTCGGATTTCACGCGCACCAGACCAAGACGAACCCCCCGATCGGCACACTCTCGCTGTAACTCCTGCAGAGCGTCGAGCCCGGTTATGTCAACTTCGCTCACCGCTTCCACATTGATCAGCATCCAGCGCGCCTTCGTATCGCTTACCAAGGCGCGACGCGCTCGGCGCAGGAAATCCTCTGCGTTGGCGAAGAACAAGGGGGAGTCGTAACGAAAGACCAACAGCCCGGGCTCTTGATGCGCAGCGGGGTAATCGTTGAGGCTGTGCCAGCCGGGTATCTCATCGACGGTGCCCAGCAGCGCAGCATGCGGGCGGGCAACGCGACTGAGCAGATCCACGACGGACACCGCTACCGCGATAGCGATGCCGTACAAAATGCCAAAGGCCAGCACACCCACCGTCGCCAGGAGCGCCAGCAGAAACTCTCGACGTCTAAATCGCCACAGCCGCTGGAACTCGGCGACATCAATCAAGGACACCGCGGCGAAGATGATCAAACCACTCAAGGCGGCCAGTGGGAAGGATTCCAAGATAAACCCCAGCCCCAGCACGATCGCCAAAACGAGTGTTGCAGCGATCAGGGAGTACACCTGCGTACGCGCTCCAGCGGCACGGGCGATCACGGCTCGACTGGCTGATGAGGACACCGGAAATCCCCCAACGAGGGAGGAACCGATATTGGAAACCCCCAGTGCGACGAATTCCTGGTTCTTGTGAATTCGTTGCCCGGTTCCGATCGCCAGCATTCGACCCGTCAGCAAGTTGTCGGTGTACCCGACAACGAGGATCGCTACGGCCGGAAGCATGAGCAATCCAAGATCGTCAGCCGCTAGTGCGGGGGCTGTGAAGTCCGGCCCACCGGCCGGGATTGTGCCCACTGTGGGAAAGAGCGACGCTGCATCCGAGATAGTGGCCGTAATGAGTGCCGCGATGGCTACCAAGATCAATGGCCATGGCACGGCAGGGAACCGGCGTTTCAACAGCAATAACAACGCGGCGATAACAAGCGCCATGATGATGGGCGCTATTTGCACCGGTGCTGCGGTAACGCGCTCGATGATCGCCGTTACTTCCTCGATGAAGGTGCGCTGGTTGCCGGGGGTATCGGTCAACGTCAATGCTTGACTGGAGATCATCAACACGCCCACTCCGGCCATGTAGCCGATCAGCAGTGGTTTGCCGAGTAGGTCACCGATAAAGCCCAGCCGGAGGAGTGCCGCGAGAAGGGATAATGCACCGACGATGAGCGCCAAACTGGCGGCCAACGCGGCGTATCGCAGCGGCTCACCACCAGCTAACGGAGCAAGGCTCGTGGCGGTCAAGAGTGCTGTACTGCTTTCAGGTCCTACCGACAACAAACGGGAACTACCAACAAACGCGTACAGCACGAAACCGACCACGATCACCCACAGGCCGCTGGTCGGCGGAAGACCAGCTAACGCCGAATAGGCCATGACCTGCGGAACCAGGTAAGCCGTGACGGTGATCCCACCGATTACATCGCCACGAAGATTACTTCGGTCATAGTGGCGCAGACGCTGCCAGCCCGGAGCAAGGTGCATGACTCGACGCTAGGCCCGAACTACCAACTCTTGCTACTGATCGGGACGTTTCGTTCGGACAGCAACGCAACGGTGCCGGCCTTGTTGCGCAGCAGCGGACGTTCTCGGCCCCAGTATTGGACCTTGCGGGTTGGGGCGCCTTTGCCGATGAACACCGTGAGTTTCTTTCCCGGTGCGATACGTGAGTCAACAAGGAATGGGTAACTCGCTGCTCGATATTCCAGGTAGTAGCCGTCGAGGTTTATTTCGCTGGATCCGCGGTTTTCGATGACTATGAACTCTTGATTCGCGGCGCGGGCGGGGCTCTTGGCTGTTGCGATCGGGTTGACCTTGGTGATGTGCACCTGCCCTTGAGCAGGATCGGTGCAATCGACAACGCACGGCCACTCGAACCACGAGCGCATCGCTGTGGATGTGTCCAACAGGTACACCCCATCACCGGTGAACCTGTCATCGGAAGTGTTCGCGAGGAGTGCAGATGGGGAGCCCATGTACAGATCGCGGGGGTTGGGGCTGCCGGGGATCCCTTGCCCGATGTGCACAACCCGGTAGTCGTTCGGAGCCAGGACCGAGCCGTTCGGAAAGTTGAACCAGTACGCAAGGCCGGAATCACGCAGTAGCCAACCGCTGATGTCGATGGGTCCAGCGCCGGTGTTACGGACGATCACGTATTCACCGTTTGGATTGGCGTTGTCGTTACCGGCGGCGTTCCAGTGCGCGATGACACTCAAGGACGCCTCTGGTTGCTCGATTGGACCGCA
>DASYOJ010000317.1:0-2418 GCA_036007925.1 Candidatus Nanopelagicales bacterium | reverse complement strand
CCGACCATTTAGGCGCCTATCGGCGGCTGGTGACTGCCTCGATCGGGGTCGCCCACATCAGCGGGGCCCACGTTCGCATCGAGCGTTGGCGGCGCCCGCACCGTGGGTGGACCGGATCACCGGGAATCGACGGCGTGGATTCTTTGTCTATTGAGGCCAAGGGCGACGGCGTCGACGTGACCATTGCGCTGCGCGATCGGCACGACGCAGCCGTGGTGCTGGCGGCGGTGCTGCGGATGCTCCAACCGAGCGCTAGTGGGTTCGGATCGGTGACCTGGACCAGCGGTGTGGCGGCGGGCGGGCTGCTGGCCGAGCAGGTGCGCGACGTGCACGAAGACGGCGATATCGATCCGCATGTGCGGCGCGCGGATGTCCTCCTCGTGCCCGGAGTGGCCGACGCCACCGGCGTTTCTGCAGACCTCGCACAGCGCGTGGTGCCGGTGCGCCCGGGGCAATGGGGAGATCACGACGTGCGGATCGATCCCACGATCCACCGCCCGCATGGGCGCGCATCCGATGCGGTCGGGGAGGTTGTATCGGCGGCGAGCATCACCGAGCGTTTCGGGCCCAGCATCGATATGCCAGATGTCAAACCGCTGCGGTCGATCTCGGCTGTGACCGACGCGTCGAGTGTGGAGCCGATGCTGCGATCGCAACTAGACGCCGTGGGTGTGATCTGTGTCGAGGACGCGGCGGAACTACCCGCAGCAGATGACTACCTCGGCTGGCAGCAGATGTCCGTCGACGCCCGCCGAGATGCGCTGCGTACTTTCTCACCGCAGCCGGCGGTGGTGGCTTGGCCGAGTGTGAGTGTGTTGCTGTCCACACACCGCCCTGAGCGCCTAGCGCAAGCCCTAGCCATGGTGCGCCGGCAAAACTACCCGCACTTGCAGTTGGTCTTGGTGCTGCATGGCGATGAAGACGATGTTGCCCAGCACGCACCGCAGGTGCGTTCACTATTGGACGGTTGGGAAGGCGAGTGGGTGCTCATCGGTGTGCCTGCTGAGCACACGCTCGGTCATGCCCTAATCGCTGCTAGTGCGCGGGCAGACGGTGAACTGCTGACCAAGATGGACGACGACGACTACTACGCCGACACACACATCTGGGATCTGGTGCTTGCGCGGATGTATTCGGGGGCGCAAGTTGTTGGTAAGGCGTTGGATTGGGTCTATCTCGAAGACGCGGACACCACCGTGTTCCGTCCGACCTATCCAGCCGAGCGGTTCGCCCGGTTCGTGGCCGGCGGCACGATCTGTATCTCCGCAGGCGACCTTGCCCAGGTGGGCGGCTGGCGGACCTTGCCGCGTTCGGTGGATAAGGGATTGCTCGACCGGGTGCTGCAAGCAGGCGGCCTCGTCTATCGCACGCACGGGCTGGGCTATGTCTATGTGCGCCACGCCTCGAGTGACTCGGCAAACACCTCTCCGGTTGCCGACGAACATTTCCTCACCAAGACGATGGCGCAGTACCCGGGACTGCTGCGATCACCGGCCTTGGGCACCGAGTAGGTAGTCATGCCCGAACCTGCTGCACGCCCCACCGTCAGTGTGGTGATGCCGGTGGTGAATGAAGAGCGGCATCTTCGGGCAGCGGTTGGGCGCATCCTCGACCAGGACTACGCCGGGACCTTCGACGTCACGTTGGCTGTTGGTCCGAGCAAAGACGACACCGCATCGGTGGCTGCACAGCTAGCGGCCGAATCGGAGCAGGTACGTGTTGTCGACAACCCGACGGGATCAACCCCGGCAGGGCTGAACGCCGCGATCGCGGCCTCTGGCGGTGAAATCGTCGTTCGAGTCGACGGTCACGCCATGATCCCGTCGAACTACATCTCGACCGCAATCGAAGTGTTGGAACGCACCGAAGCCGACAACGTCGGCGGAATCATGGCCGCTGAAGGTAGCGGTGATTTCGAACGAGCCGTTGCTGCGGCGATGACGTCACGATTTGGAGTTGGTGATGCTGCCTTCCATGTAGGTGGTGCGGAAGGGCCCGCCCTGACGGTCTATCTGGGTTGTTTCCGGCGTTCGGCTCTAGAACGTGTAGGTGGCTATGACGAATCGATGGAGCGCGCCCAGGATTGGGAGTTGAACCTGCGCATCCGAGAAAGCGGCGGAGTCGTGTACTTCACCCCGGATCTGCATGTGACGTACCGGCCTCGGCATTCGATCCGCGCGTTGGCACGCCAGTACCACGATTACGGCCGGTGGCGCCGGGAGGTGGCGCGGCGGCATCCGTCCACCTTGTCGGTTCGGTATCTGGCAGCGCCGGTCACTGTCGGGGCGATGGTCGGGGGACTGGGTGTGGTTGCCCTCGGCGCTATCCGCGGCGACCGCGCGGTGATTGCTGCCGGCCTGGCGCCCTCGGTTGTCTACGGCGCGGGGAACCTGCTGGCCTCGGTGGTGACGGGGGCGA
>DASYOJ010000316.1:0-1600 GCA_036007925.1 Candidatus Nanopelagicales bacterium | reverse complement strand
TCGATGGCAACCTCGAGTGGGCCTCCATCGGCGATACCCATGGCCTCGGCAACATCGGGCGCCACCGCATCCCGGCCATCGCCGGGGGTGATGACTAACGCGATGGCCACTGCTGATGCGGCGATCGTGGCAACAACCGTCGCTGCGACAACGCTCAGTGCCCGGATCCCGGTCATGGCGCCTGAACGAAGCCCGCCCCAGGCCCGTCCCAAAGCCCCACGCCGGATCGGCATCTCCACGAATCGGTAGCTGGCCTCGGCGATCGCCAACGTGATTCCTATGCGTGCAACGAACGCGACCGGCTCACTCCAGGGAACGTCGATTCCGGGCCTGGTCACCATGAAAACCGGCCAGTGCCACAGATAGATCCCATAGGAACGACGCCCGATGTAGCGCAAGACACCAACACCCAAAATCGGGCCGAGGGGAGAGGCCGGGTGGGTGACAGCGGCGATGAGGACGGCGGTGAACACCGCCAAGGCCAGGAAGCCGCCGCGGTACAACCACGGGGTGAACTCGCCAACGAACAGGTAGAAGCCGAAGATGACCGCCAGCATCGCGATCCCGATACCGGTCACGATCGTGCGCGGCGAACTGGCCAGCGATGGGTTCAACCGTCCTGGACGCCAAACGGTGGCGAGCGCGGCGCCCACAAGCAGGCCCATGCTGTGGGAGTCGGTGCCGAAGTAAGCGCGGGATGGGTCGGCATCGACTGGGTAGCCGCCACGGATCGCCAGGTACGCCATCCACGCGGTGGACAGTAGGGCAATGACGAGAGCGAGCCGGCGCACGAGAGGACGGCCACCTCGGCGCACGAGCAGCAGTGCGACCGCCGGCCAGATCAAATAGAACTGCTCTTCGACCGCCAGGGACCACAGATGCTTGAGCAAGGGAGGTCGGCCCATGGATTCGAAGTAGGACTGATCCAAGGCGATGTACCACCAGTTGTTGAGGTACAGGATCGTTGCGAGGGCGTCTTCTCGAAACGCGCTGAGCGCATCGCGATAAAACAGCAGCACCGCTGCGCCAACCACCACGAGCAGCAGCACCACGGCAGGTAGCAAGCGCCTAGCCCGCCCGAGGTAGAAACGACGGAAGTCCACGCGACCGGAGCGGTCGTATTCCTCCAGGATCAACGAGGTGATCAAAAAGCCGCTCAGGACAAAGAAGACGTCCACGCCGAGGAATCCGCCCGGAACCCATTCCACTCCAGCGTGGTAGAGCAAAACTCCGATGATCGCGATCGCCCGCAGACCGTCGAGTCCGGGCAGGTAGCCCATCTCGCCGGCGGCGCGGCCCTTGTCCAACCGCCACGGCATCCGCTCGTCGACGGTGGCTGGAGAAGCCGGGGAGGTCACCGGTTCATGCTAAGCGAGGGAAGGTGGCCAGGAGGTTATCCCGACTCGCGGAATAGGTGAACGCGGTCGGCCACCTTCTCCCGGAAGGCATGGTCTGTGACTCCCATGCCCTCGGCCGGGGCCAGGCACAACACGCCGACCTTGCCTTGGTGCATGTTTTGGTGCACTTCCCAGGCCGCCTGCCCAGCCTCGGTCAGCGGCAGCACCTTCGACAACGTGGGATGGATCATGCCCTTGGCGAC
>DASYOJ010000315.1:0-2580 GCA_036007925.1 Candidatus Nanopelagicales bacterium | reverse complement strand
CCGTGGCCGAGGCGATCGGCCCCGCACCACTGGATCGCCTCCCAAATCGACGGCAGCCCGAAGGCTTCTCCTGCGTGGATGGTGAAGTGGGCGTTCTCACGTCGTAAGTATTCGAATGCGTCGAGGTGACGGGTGGGCGGGAAGCCGGCTTCGGCACCGGCGATGTCGAAACCAACCACACCTTGGTCCCGGTATTCGACCGCAAGTTCGGCGATCTGCTTGGAATGGGTTGCGGTACGCATGGCGGTGAGCAGCACGCCGATGCGGATCCACTGACCGTTACTTCGGGCAGTGAGCGTTCCTTGCTCGAAACCGGCGAGTACCGCATCGATCACCTCGTGCAGGGTGAGGCCACCTTCCACGTGCAACTCCGGGGCGAAGCGAACTTCGGCGTAGACCACGCCGTCTTCCGCCAGATCCTCGGCGCACTCGCGCGCCACCCGCGCCAAAGCATCGGCGCTTTGGGTGACGCCTACGGTGTGTTGGAAGGTCTCCAGGTAGCGCTCGAGGGAACCGGAGTAGGCCGACTCGGCGAACCAGCGCGCCAGTTCGGTGGCATCGGTGGCCGGCAGATTCGCGTAGCCGGCTTGGTCAGCGAGCTCGATAACCGTCTGTGGGCGCAGGCCACCGTCGAGATGGTCATGCAGGAGCACCTTGGGGGCACGGTGCAGCAACTCCAGCGACACGGTCACGACATCACCGTAGTTTGCTGGTGGGGGTGGCTTTCCATCACCCACCCCCACCAGCATGCCTAATCCCCCGCGCTAGGCATAAGTACATGGTTTCGCGAAAATCGGACACATCGCAGGAACAAGCAGCCTTACAGTCGGGTATGGCCGGGATACAGCCATACAGGGAACTACAACTCTGAGGGGGTGACTTCGCTGACCAGCGATCTCACCCGGTCCACCGGGCTTCCCCAATTTCTGAGGTTCCTGGCCGCACTGCCCGAGCCCGATGCGGTGGCGCGCGCGCTTCACCTCGGCCCCTTGTCCATCTTTGATGTCGGCGCAGTGAGCATGGTGCGGATTAACGGTGAGTCACTGGAATTGGTCGGCACCCACGGCTACCGGCAAAGCGAAGTGGATCGCTACTCGGTGGTGCCTGTTTCAGTGCCCACCCCTTTTAGTAGAGCCGTGCAACAAGGCGAAGCCCTAATTGATGAACTCGAAGATGTACTGGCCTCTTTCGAGGCCCTGCGCATGGACGAGGCACTCTGGCGAGGCTTTCTCGAACGATTCGGCCCCGGCCAAGTCATCAACGCACCCATCATCATCCAAGGCACAGCGATCGGAGCCTTCGGAGGCCTCACGCGCAGCAAACATTCGTGGACCTCACTCGATTTCGCCCTTCTCGATGGCATCTCATCGGCCTTAGGACTGTGGATGACCCACCCCCAGTCCCCCGTGCCACCACCGGACCGGTTCGCCCCACTCTCAAATGGCTCCCTGCACTTGACCGACCGTCAACTGCAGATCTTGCAACTGGTCGAACAAGGTCGATCCAACACCGCCATCGGCATGTACTTGGGCTATTCAGTTTCCACGGTGAAACAAGAGTTGCAGCGCACCATGCACGCCATGCGGGTATCTGATCGCCGCGAAGCCGTGACGCGCGCACGATCTCTGGGACTGCTCAAGGATTTTTCTTCCTAGCAGGTAGGTTGCAGGTATGCGAAGAGTGATTGCCAGTGCCGCAGCCGTGTCCTTACTCGGAGTGTTCGGTCTTGCCACCAGCGCAAGCGCCGAAACCCAAACCGCCCGTACGTGGGCCGGAGCCGCCTCGCTCGTCGGGGAGGACGGCTCGTTGTGGAAGCCGACGTATCGCGCCGGTGAAAGTCGAGTCGGGCAGCCCATCGACGTGACCACCGATACCTTCCCCGGTGATGGCCAGCCGCAGCAGGCGATGTCCGTTTTCGCAACGTACGGGGATGCTGATCGTGGCTTCACGATCACCCAGAAGTTCGCTGACTACGAGTGGGCGGCAGACCCGGTATTCGAGACGGCCATCGCACCCGTAGGAACCGTTGATGTGACGATCGACAACGGTGATCCGGATACGCCCATCACCCTGAAGGCCAAAGTCTCAGCCAATTGCTATCTGCCGAAGAATGCTGAGAATCCGCCACCACCACCGGCCGACTTCACGTGCAGCAAGGCCGATGTGAAGCGCTTCGGTGGGGTGCTGGAGATGACCGTCAAACCGCCGTCCACTATGACGGCGCCAGGCACCAGTACCGTCGTCATCGAATCCGAGGGCATCTCGTATGCGAAGTTGCTGCGCATCGCCTCCAGCCTGCAACAAGTAATGGGGTAATCACCCATCGTGGAAGTGCGGCGGCGCCTGCCGCGGGTTGCGGTGATCGTCGCTCTCTTGGCAGCCCCGGCGATCCTCGCGCAAAGCATCTGGCTACCGAGCACCGCTGGCGTCTTCGTCCTCGGCGCCTTACCGGCCACACTCGCAGCGGTGGTTGTCGGTCCGCGACGCGCCTGGCAGATTGCTCTCGCGTCTGCGGCCTCCGGCACGCTCGCGGCCTCCTTCACCGGCAACGCGTGGCTGGGAGCCTTACTTATCGCGGCA
>DASYOJ010000314.1:0-3136 GCA_036007925.1 Candidatus Nanopelagicales bacterium | reverse complement strand
TATCGAGGTCGCCAAGAGGTTCAAGGATCTCGACCCCTACGACCACGTGGGAAACGCCGTCATCGTCGACTACATCATGGAAGCGCGCGTGCGTGCTTATCGAATATGGGGGCTGTCCGACCGATCGGTGATCGGTCAAGTGGTCGTGCGGCAGGAAATCAACTATCGGCGTCCCATTTACTTTGATCTTGAGCCGCTCGTGGTGCGGACGTGGGTCTCACGCGTGGGTGATTCCTCCTTCGCCATGGACTACGAGGTTCTAGATCACGGCGCCGTCGCCGCGGATGCGAAGACCGTCATGGTGTGTTTCGATACCGAGTCCAAGACATCGCGGTCTATCCCCGATGAATTCCGTTCGACACTGCTCGAACACCTCGAGAGCTAGACCTAAGCGTGGGAGGAAGCCCGATGGACACGGCTACTACGCCCCGCGAACGATTGATCACGATGGCGGCGCGTGACGCGCGAATGCTGGCTTTGGTGGGGCGCCGTCAGGTGGAGTGGGATCCGGCAACGGCAGCCCGGATCGTGGTGGGCACCAATGCGGTGGCCTGCTACTCGGTTTTGCCCATGGATGTGATGTGTGTACTGGCCACTCCCGCTCAGGTCGGAAGCGAAGCGGTCGGTCAAGATGTCACGGTGCCGCTGGCTTCCTATGTCGGTGGGCTAGAAACCGGACTAGCCGCTGGAGATGAGATCGGCTTCGACGTCACGGAACTTCCCCGCACCACACCCCCGATTGATCCGGGAGTCTCGCTGCATCAGTTACCGCCGCGCGATGGGTGGCAGATGCCGATCCATGGCGTCTCCAGCGATGTGGTCCCCCAAGTCAGCGATGCGATCCAGGAGTTCCAAGATAGGAGCGCGGGGCTGTCGTCTCAACAATCAACAGCTCTTGCTGAAGAGATCTGGTCTCGGACCGCTTGGGCTGGGCTGCCGCTGCGTGTCTTGCATGCTGCTCGGCGCTTGCGCATGATCACCGACGAACCACTACGCATCACTGCATCAACGTGCGGGCCGTGGAAACGCTTGTCTACGCCCCGCGGTCAACTGTTCTCCTACGCCGCAGGAATTGAAGCCAGGCTGGGCCTGAGCGTCGTTCGCTAGCGGCGCAGCCACACCGCGGTGGCCGACCCAAGGGCAAGGTATTCGCGTCCTTCCACATCGACGCATGCGACCTCGGATCCAGACTCCACGAGCACCTCGGTGCCCCACTCCTCGGGAAGATGGACGGTGCTGTCGGTTGTATTGACGACGACCAGCACGCCAGGTTCGTCGCTCTCGGGAGTGAAGCGGTGCATAGCCAGCACCCCCGCAGGTGCGTCTTCCAACCACGCCATCGGGCCATCGCCGAGGGCTGGCTCACGGCGGCGCCGAGCAAGCGTGCGGCGGTACAGCTCGAGTGTTGATGCCTCATCGCCTTCTTGTGCGGCCACAGATAACCGCCCCCACTCCTGCGGTTGGGGAAGCCAGGATGATTCGGACGGACCGAATCCGTAACTAGGTTGCGTTCCACTCCACGGGATCGGCACCCGGCAACCATCGCGGCCGGTGAACTCGCCACCACTACGACGCCAGACGGGATCTTGACGAGCATCATCGGGGAGATCGAGAACTTCCGGGAGGCCGAGTTCTTCCCCTTGATACATGTACGCCGAGCCAGGCAGGCCGAACATGAACACAGTTGCCGCGCGTGCTCGCTGCAATCCAACCGCGGCATCGACAGTGGTCGATCCGGTGACGGCAGTGCCATCGGGGGACGGTGCGAAGCGAGTCGCGTGCCGGATCACATCATGGTTACTCAGTACCCATGTGGCGGGGGCTCCAACCTCTGCGTGGCTGGCCAGCGTCTCATCGATGGATCGACGCATCTTCTTGGCGTCCCACCCGGCAGCGAGGTAGTCGAAATTGAACGATGTGTGTAATTCGTCCGGGCGCTGGTAAAGCGCTAGGCGTTCCGCAGATGGTGCCCACGTTTCGCCGCACAAGATGCGTGGTGGGTCATACTCATCGGCGATGGCGCGCCACTCGCGGTAGATGTCGTGCACCTCGTCTTGATCCCAGTAGGGGGCTTCGGGGGCGACGCCGAGTATTTCGGCCTCGGGCAGGGAGTCGTAGTCCATGTCGGGAAGGTGTGGATCCTTCGCCAAGCCGTGTGCCACATCGATGCGGAAGCCATCGATGCCGCGGTCGAACCAAAAGCGCAGAACCGATTCGAATTCCGCTCGAACCTGCGGGTTCGTCCAGTCCAAATCGGGTTGAGTGTCATCGAACAAATGCAAGTACCAGTAGTTGGTCACGGTTCCATCGGCGAGGACCAGCCGCGACCAGCCTCGTCCGTGGAACACGCTGCGCCAGTTGTTCGGGGGTTCATCGTGGTCGGGACCTGCACCCTCGCGGATCACGTAGCGTGACCAACCGGGCGAACCTGGCGGAGAGTTGAGTACCTCCTGGAACCACGCGTGTTCACTGCTGGTGTGGTTGGGAACGATGTCCATCAGTACCCGCAGGCCGCGATCGTGGGCGCCGGTGATCAGGGCGTCGACATCTGCGATGGTGCCAAGGCGCGGATCCACCGCTCGGTAGTCGGCAACGTCGTAGCCGCCGTCATTCAACGGAGAGGCGTAGAACGGGGAGATCCAGATGGCGTCCACGCCGAGCCCGGCGAGGTAGTCCAGTCGATCACTCACCCCGGGCAGATCTCCGATGCCGTCACCATCAAGGTCGGCGAAGCTGCGGGGATAGACCTGGTAGACCACGGCATCCCGCCACCAGGGGCGGCTCCGCCTGTAAGCGCATACATCGGGGGGCGTGGTCATCGGTCCTCCGGGGTGGGTGGAGCCCGCACGGCGGGCGGTGGTCACGTGGGGGGCAGATCAGGTCGACTCGGCGTCGAACACCGGTCCGGTCCCAGTCTCGTCGGGCACATTCTGCATCGCGAACGCTGCACTTTGTAGGTACTGCCACAACCGGTGATCGTGTTCGGCCGTCAGGTGCTGCTCGTCCAGGGCTGCGCGCATGTGGGTCAGCCAGCGATCACGGGCCCGTGAGTCGATGGTGAAGCCTGCGTGGCGCATGCGCAGTCGAGGATGGCCCCGCTGGTCGCTGTAGGTAGTTGGTCCACCCCAGTACTGCT
>DASYOJ010000313.1:0-8570 GCA_036007925.1 Candidatus Nanopelagicales bacterium | reverse complement strand
ATGACCGCGAAACTCGTTGACGACATCACGGACACCCGCTCCAACAAGACCCGGGAGTCATGGGGTCAAGGTGTGGCCAACATCGTCACGGGCTTCTTCGGCGGTATGGGTGGCTGCGCGATGATCGGGCAGACGATGATCAACGTCAAGGCAAGCGGCGCACGCACCCGACTCTCGACCTTCCTCGCGGGAGTATTCTTACTAACTCTGGTTGTCGTCCTCGGCGATATCGTCGCGGTTATTCCCATGGCGGCCCTGGTGGCTGTCATGATCATCGTGGCCTATGCGACCTTCGATTGGCACAGTCTTAAGAGCCTGCCGCATATGCCCAAGAGCGAAACAATCGTGATGCTCACAACAGTTATCGCGACTGTCATCTCGCACAATCTTGCGATCGGTGTCATCACCGGAGTCGTCACGGCAACGGTTCTCTTCGCCCGGCGAGTTGCCCACCTCGTCACGATGACGCGAGAAGTGGCAAGCGATGGCGAACATGTCACCTACGAAGTTCATGGCGAACTATTCTTCGCCTCTAGTAACGATCTCGTTTACCAATTCCAGTATGCCGAGGATCCACACTGGATCGTCATTGATCTGTCTAGTGCGCACCTGTGGGATGCCTCAACTGTTGCTGCGCTTGATGCGATTGTCTACAAGTACGAACAACGAGGCAAAACGGTTGATGTCCTGGGCCTGAACAAGTACAGCACTGAACTGCGGGCTCGACTTGATGGACGACTTCCCACGGGTCACGGATAAGGCTGCTGCCCAACCAGGGGTTCACAAATGTGAAAGAGATGTTCAGATCGCGCCCTGAGCACTATCATCTCACTATCTCCTGTTTCGCCGGCCCGGATCTAGCAGGGCCGGCGAAACATCGTTCGACCAATGTGGGCGTGCGCGATGGGGCCGGAAGCAGGTGTCATCGTTGTGCGATTGATCAAGGCCACCGCCTTGGGCAGTGCTGTCGGATTACTTGTTGCCAGTCTCCTCGCCTTTGCGCCGGCTTCTGCTGAGACCCTGCCATCGGATGGGACCCCGCAACCACCGACGGAGTCCGCGAAGACGCCTGTCACGGTGGTGGTCCCCGTTCGCACCATCAGCACCCCAGGTACGTCCGGCCAAAGCGGCATCGTTGACATGCGGGTCGGTTCCTCAGCCCCGATATCGGTGATGCTCGACACAGGGTCAGTGGGCCTTCGGCTGTGGAGTGGCGCTCGACCCGGAATGACGATGACGACCAAGAAGGTCACATCTGCAACTGGAAGAGAGAACGTTCCTGGTCTCCTGGGATCGGCGCCCATGAGCATCGGTGGTGTCAGCACCACCTTGGATGTTCCTCTTCAGTTGATAAACACAACCAATCCCTACATCAACGGCTGGAAGGCCAGGGGCATCTCCGGAATCCTAGGAATAGGTGTAGGAGATGGAGATCTGACGAATCCGCTGGTTGCCCTACCTGGCGACTTGGGTCTGCGTTGGAGCGTTCACTTCACGCGGAACACCGCGGACACCAGCGGGCGTGAGGGTGCGTTGATTTTGGGTGCGAAACCACCGGGAAACGCCGACATGCACTTTCGTCTTCCCTACCTTGGCGTGAACGTCAATGGAGCGCGCCTGTGGAACGACCATGCTGCAGATGGCTGCTGGACATTCCGTTCCTCACGTCAGGCGCGCAAGTCGCGTGAGTACTGCGTGCCAACGTGGTTCGATTCCGGCTTCACGGTGATGCGTATCAAGGGTCGAATCTTCTCCTCACTACCGAGGGCTACCGGCAAGCAACTCCGGTCAGGAACGCGTGTGGGATTAGCCGCAGGTAGTAGTGCCTTCACGGGGGACACCTTCACTGCCGGAAAGAGGGCATCACGAAACCTCGCCCGCGTCGCGCCGCAAGGCAAGGCAACGATCAACACCGGCAACTCCTTCTACTTCGAGTACACCGTCACTTACAACGTTTCCACTGGCGACCTCTACCTGAGCAAGCCACCGCGCAAGAGGAAGTAGGCATTCCATGTCCGAGACATCCGATTCCACATCAGGCCTAAGCCGCAGGCGACTCCTCCAAGCCGCGGGAGTGGCCGGAGTCGCAGCAGGGTTCGGCGCCGCGGCATCTGGAACAGCCCAGGCGGCGGCGCCGATGGCACCGTTTCGTCCGCGCGGACGGCTTCGTCGTCGACCTAACTTCCTCGTCGTGATGATGGACGAGCAGCGCTCGGCACCGTTCTATGAGAGCCCCGAACTTAGGGCGTGGCGGCTAGCGAACCTGCCGACGCAGAACCTGATGCGCAAGAACGGTTTCGAGTTCACCGAGCATCACGTGATGTCCGTGGCCTGCCAGCCGAGCCGGGCATCCGTTTACACGGGGCAGTACCCCTCCTTGCATGGAATATCGCAGACCTCTGGCGCGGCAAAGACCGCGATCGAGCAGGATCTGTACTGGCTGGACCCCGCTTCGGTTCCCACGCTGGGCAACTGGTTCCGTGCGGCCGGCTACGACACCTACTGGAAGGGCAAGTGGCATATCTCAGATGCCGACCTCTACCAGCCCACCACCTATAGCCCGGTTCCCTCGTACAACGATCTCGGTGGACGAGATCGCTACCTCGAGGACATCTACCTGGAGTCCGAGCGTCTCGAGCAGTACGGCTTCACCGGGTTCATCGGACCCGAGCCGCACGGCAGCAACCCGCTGAACTCCGGATCCTCTGGCCCAGGCGGTCGCGGGCGCGATGAGGTTTATGCCGAACTCGGAGTCGAGCAACTTCAGCGGCTGCGCGGAGCGGACAAGCCGTGGCTACTGGTGACCTCGTTTGTAAATCCGCACGACATAACGCTGTGGGGAAGTCTCACTCTCGCCGCCGATCTGACCGGAGCGCAGGGTGCCTTTTACCTCGCACAGCAACTCATCGGATCGAACGTGCCGCAGAATCTGTTCGGGCCTGAGTACACCCGATCATCGAACGAGGATCTGAGTAACAAACCGGTGGCGCAAGGCAGCTTCGTCTCCCAGTATCCCAAGGGATTTCAGCCGCTCAACAACGGAACGGACTACCACCGGTTCTATTACCAGCTACAAAAGAACGTCGACGAGCAGATCGGACGCGTGGTCAAGGCACTCACAGATGACCGGGAGCAGTATCGCGACACGATCATCATTTATCTTTCCGATCACGGGGAAATGCTCGGCGCGCACGGTGGCATGTTCCAGAAGTGGCATAACGCATACGACGAAATGCTGAAAGTTCCCTTTATCTTCCATAACCCGACACTGTTCCCGAACCATCAGACCAGTGACGTGCTCACAAGTCACGCTGATCTACTGCCTACGATGCTTGGTCTTGCTGGGCTTGACGAAAAGGTGCTCGCGACTCAACTGCGCAAGACCCACACCCAGGTGCGTCGCCTCGTTGGTCAGGATCTCTCCGATCATCTTCTAGGTGAGGAAGATGGCACCAAGTACGAGAAGCGTCCGGTCTACTTCATGACGGATGACCAACCGTTCAAGGGTGCAAACGCAGTCTCGGTTGTCGGTCTGCCTTATCAACCGGTGGACCAGCCGAACTGCGTGGAAACCGTAGTTGCATACCTTCCTACCGGACCTGGCGGCACCAAGCAGCGCTGGAAGTACTCACGTTATTGGGACAACCCGCAGTTTTGGTCCCAGCCGAATGTGCAGGACGTGCAGACAATCGTGGTCGGACGCGTCAATCAACCCGGTAACAAAGTGGCCCAAACCACGGTCAAAGCTCTCAATCCGACCGGTGGGCAAGTGGCCCCGCCTGCAGATGAGTTCGAGATGTATAACGTGACCGTCGATCCAGCTGAGATGTCTAACCTCTACGGGAACGCTGAGTTCCGCGCTACCCAACAGGTGATGGCCAATCTGCTTGCTGTTGAGCGCGAAGCGAAGCGACTCACGCCGGTTACCGAACCGTGGGCAGACGGTTCCGCTCAGCAGTTCCCCTTCACGCCCAACTAGTTCGGCACGCCAGATAGGCTTGCGTGCCGAGGATCGGTTGAGGTGCCAGTAGCCCTTCATTTGATCCCACGGGTCGCTAGCTCAATGGTAGAGCTGCGGACTTTTAATCCGTAGGTTCGGGGTTCGAGCCCCCGGCGACCCACCATTTCGTGATCGGAACAAGTCCGTTTGGGAAACAAGAAGTGTCAAGTGAGATAAATCGACTTTCATAATCGAAGAGTTTGTCAATCGGTTTTATGTCTAGTTAGGGTGCAGGGATGTCTACAACGGCGCCTGTCGCCACCTCACCTGCCAAAAACCCAACCATCGCGGTGGCCTTTCTGGGCCTATTAGCTGGACTCCAGTTAGTGGATCCGGCGATTGCCAATACGGCGATCGTCGAAGCGGGCAAATCGCTGGAAATGACGGGAGCGGTGCTTGCTCTTGCGGCAAGTATTTCCACGCTAGCCCTCGCCGCGACTGTGCTTCCGATGGGCTTCCTCGCCGATCGACTGGGGCGCCGCAAAGTGCTGCTCGCGGCGTTGGTCCTCGCGATTGTGGGTGATGTGATCGTTGCTCTCAGCCCGATTACCGCTGGCTATTTCGCTGGACGGGCCCTGGCCGGTATCGGAGTGGGGGCGACCTTGGCTGCTTCCTTTGCCTACGTGCGATTCGTTGCCAAGCCCGGCAAGGTCGCCTCGGCACTGGGTTTGTGGAACTTGGTGATGGTTTCCTTCTTCATCGTCGGCTCTTTGGTTGGCGGACAACTCGCCAGTATCGACTGGCGCATCGCGATGCTGCTCGTCCCAGCTTTCGCCCTCGTGTTCTTCTTCTTGGTTCCGATCATCTTGCCGCCCATGCCCAAGCTCAGCGGGCCGCGGCCTGACTATGCCGGCATGATCGTGATCGCGCTGGCGATGATCTCGTTCTTGTATGGGGTGAGCCAGGCTTCCAGTGGAATCCGGAGCGTGGAATTCCTGCTCCCCACCTTTGGCGGCATGGTGCTCTTCGCGTTGTATTACGTGATCGAGCGGAAGGTGGCGAACCCAATCTTCCCGCCCAGCTTGTTTGCCAGCGGCATTTTCGCGGCAGCCATCATCTCCGGTGTTGCATGGAACTTCGCCCAGGCGACCGTCCAGTTGCAGACCAGCAATTTCTGGCAGTACGTGCAGAACTTCACGCCAGGCGAGGTTGCTTTGGGACAGGTAGTGATGATGGTGGCCTTCGGCGGGGCGGGCATTCTGGCTGGTCGCCTGATGAAGCCGGGGATGCGCTCTTTGGTCCTGATGGGCGGTGGCTTCGTCGGCCTGGCGGGTGGGTTGCTGTTCCTAGCGTTCGTTGTTGCCGATACGCCCTACTGGATGATGGCCATCCCGCTGTTCATCTTTGGATTCGGGCTGGCATTCGTCTCCGTTCCTCAGTCAGCACTGTTTGTTGCCAAGGCACCGGACTCATCCTTCGGACCTGTCACGTCGTTCCGCACGACCGTTGGCCAACTTGGGTACGCCATGGGCTTTGCGGTGAGTGCTGCCCTCGTGAACGCCTTCGGCCAGCGCAATTTGCTGTCGCGTCTGGAGGAAGCAGGAGTCCCACCGAGCCACTTGGGCAAGGCTTTGGGCGACGTACGTTTGTACATCCAAGACGGGAATGCACCATCAGGCGAGGTCGCCAAGAAGGCGATCGAGGATCTAGCACCGGCCTACGCTGCAGGCTTCAACTGGGCAGTCGGTTTAAGCGGAATTGCTGTTGCGCTCTTGGGCGTCATCACCGTGATCTTGCTCCTGCTGGGATTCCGTCAGGAGAAGGACGAGAAGAAGTCAACGGAGAAGGAATCGACCCCGTCATAAGCACGAGAGGTTTGTCCCGTACCCGGCTACTGCGATCATAGGTACGTAAGTTCGTAGCAGACTCAAGGGACGGAGCCGTGGATGCGTGGGTCCGTACTGCGCAATCCGCGCTCGTGGATGGCCCTGATTGTGGGGGCCTTCTCCTTGGGCACCGGCCTGGCCTGGATGCTCGCCGCGGGCTGGGGCGTTGCACCTCTTGATGCCTTCATCGCAGGATCAGCAGAGATCACCGGGTTGACCGTTGGCACCCTCATCATCGTTATGTCGGTCCTGTTCTTGATTGGGTCGTGGTTGTTGGGTTCACCGCCGGGTTGGGGAACCCCCGTG
Source organism: Candidatus Nanopelagicales bacterium (assembly GCA_036007925.1). Classification (GTDB taxonomy): domain Bacteria; phylum Actinomycetota; class Actinomycetes; order S36-B12; family S36-B12; genus S36-B12. The sequence continues at coordinate 2,438 of DASYOJ010000313.1, read as the reverse complement.
GCGTTCATCGGGGTCGGAGCCGTCGTTGATGCGTGGAACCTCGTTGTCTTCGATCTCATCGGGTGGTCACCGACCGACTGGTCGATAGCGCTGCGCATCGGTCTGTGGGTAGTCGGATTCGCACTCTTCGCTGGTGGGGTGGTCGCGACGCTGGCATCGGACCTCGGGGCCAACCCCTACGACCAAATCGTGCGGGCAGTGCATGAGCGGTTCGGAATATCGATCGGGCTATCGCGACTAATTTTTGATGCAGTGATACTTACTATCGCCTTCGTTTTAGGCGGTGCGTGGGGCGCGGGAACAGTCGCAATCTTGGTGCTGATGCCGGTGGCTTTGGGGACACTCACTCCCCATACTCGGCGCTGGATTCACCGCGATCGTGGTGTCGGTGAGACGACGGATGTCCGGAAAGCAGGTGGCGCAGCAGCGCAATGAAAGCCTTCCGCTTCCGCGACTTTCGTATCTTCTGGATCGGTGCACTGATTTCGAATACCGGCACCTGGGTCCTCAACCTGACGTTGCCGTTTGTGCTTTTTGAATTGACTGGCAGCGCACTGTGGGTGGGTGCCGCCGTCGCCGCGCAGTTTCTGCCGATGTTCGCCTTCAGCCCGTTAGGTGGATCGGTTGCCGACCAGTATTCACGGCGCAGCGTGCTGCTGTGGATGCAAACTGCCATGGGAATTGGTGGTGGGCTGATTTGGCTGGCTTGGGTGCTAGATCTGCGAGAACCGGGCTTGTTGCTCGCACTCGTAGCCGTTGTGGGTTCCATCAATGGCATCAGCATGCCCAGTTGGCAAGGTTTCGTGCACGATCTCGTACCGCGGGAGTACCTCTTATCAGCGGTCACCATGAACTCTCTGCAGTTCAACGCCGCGCGGGCTATCGGGCCCGCCCTAGGTGGCTTGCTGCTGGCGACACTCGGTCCAGCCTGGGCGTTTGGCTTGAATGCGCTCTCGTACAGCTGCATTGTCCTGGCGCTGCTGGCCGTGCGTGCAGGTCGAGGGTTGGTGGTGCAGCGGAGTTCTATTGGTTTCGTCGAGCAGATCGCCTCGGCAGCCCGGTACATCGGCACGCAGCCAGGGATCGTGATGGCACTCATCGTGGCCTTCGTTGTTGGATTCTTCGGCAATCCGGTGTTTTCCTTCACAGTCGTGTTCGCCGGGGCCGTCTTCGAGGTGGGTCCTGTCCAACTCGGCTTAATGAACGCTGCATTGGGGGTTGGGGCCTTTGCGGCGGCGCCACTTGTGGGCGGGGGCCGGTTCGCTCCGAAGTTGAGCACAGTGGCCGGTGTCGGCCTCATTTGCTATGGAGTGATGCTGATGGTCTTCGCGCTCGCCCCGGGGTACACCGTCGGGCTCCTTGCCCTTGTTGTTATCGGAGCCTGTTTCCTCGCGGTAGTAGCGTCGATTAACACCGCCGGTCAAATGATCGTGGCTGATTCCTTCCGTGGCCGGGTCCTGGCGCTGCGAATGATGATCTTCACGGTTGCGGCTCCGACCGGAGGGCTTGTGCAGGGCTGGCTCGCTGACCGCATTGGCCCGCGAACAACGGTCTTTGCAGCGGGTGCTGTGATGTTCGTCATCGCGGTGGCCTTGCAGTTCCTGCGTGGGCGAGTGCGCCTTGTGAGACTCGATGATCCCCATGATGCAGTCGCTTCTCTCGACAATGACCGACGTCACTAATCACCAACGTGAATCACCAGTAACGATGTGAAAGTATGACCGAACAATGAGATGACGATGGGATGCCAATGCCTGGATTGCTCGAATCGGTACGTTCGGGGGAAGTCAGAATCGGAGACGGTGCCATGGGCACGATGTTGCAGGCCGCCGGTCTTGATGATGGTGGTGCCCCTGAGCTATGGAACGTCGAAAAGCCGGAGGAGATCACGCGCATCTTGACCGGGTACGCCGATGCAGGTGCCCAGTTCCTGACCACCAACACTTTCGGCGGCAGTCGGCCGCGGCTGCAGATGCACGGCCTGGAAGACCGCGTCATCGAGTTGAACCGGGCAGCAGCGCAGTTGGCGCGGTCCGTGGCCGATGCGCGCGAGGGTGTTTTTGTGCTCGGAGACATCGGTCCATCAGGAGACCTTTTGGAGCCGATGGGCACGCTCACACCGGAATCTGCCCAGGAACTCTTCGCTGAGCAGGTCACCGGACTCGTCGAAGGCGGGGTCGATGGCATCTTGATCGAGACGATGAGCGATCTTGCAGAGGTGCGCGCCGCTGTCGCTGCCGCGAAGCAGGTGGACCCGGACCTACCGGTGTTCGCGACCTTGAGTTTCGACACCAACTTGCACACGATGATGGGCGTCTCCCCGGCCCAAGCCGTTGTGGAATTGAGCGCCATGGGTGCGGATGTTGTCGGCGCGAACTGTGGGCGCGAATTCGAGGAGATGGAAACCATCGCCGAGCAGATGACGCAAGCTCGCCCGG
>DASYOJ010000312.1:0-1884 GCA_036007925.1 Candidatus Nanopelagicales bacterium | reverse complement strand
TCGATCGCGTTCTCGTTCGCGAGGGAAGCGCCGATGGTGAGCGCAAGAGCAGTGGCGGCATCGTCATTCCTGCTAACGCCCAGGTCGGGCGACGGTTGAACTGGGCTTCCGTGGTGGCCGTCGGCCCCAACGTACGCAGTGTGGAAGTCGGCGACTCGGTGCTCTATGAACCCGAGGATCGCGGAACGGTGGAACTCCAAGGAATCGACTACGTCCTGCTTCGAGAGCGCGATCTGCATGCCGTCGCAGCGGGCCGGCATGCAACCGCCGGTACTGGGCTGTATTTGTAGCCGTGACTGATCGATGGGAAAGCCCGGTCCTGGTGGGGGGCACGGGACGTAGCGGCTCCACGATCGTCGGGCACTTGCTGGATCACCACCCGGGTTTGACTTTGACCCGTCCGATGGAAGTGCGTTTCATCACCGGCAACGATGGTCTTGCCGATGCCCTGGCGATTGGCATCCGTAAACCAGGCAGCGCGAAGGCGCAGGCCGCTGCGGAACTCGCCCTCGATCGCATGCTCAACCGCTGGTTCGAGCGAGCGGAGAACGTGGGACTGCATACCTCAATGCCCCGAGAAGATGTGGCGACGTTAGGTGCGGCATACCTATCGGAGTTCCGTGAGGATCCTCGCGCGGCCACGTGCACTCTCACGCGCGCAGTGATGGCACGCGTAGCGACAAACATCAACGCTGATCGGTGGGTGGATACCACTCCGGCCAATGCGCGTAAGGCTGATCGTGTAGAACCCATTTATCCGGAATCCACCGTGGTCATCGTCCACCGAGATGGCCGGGACGTGGCAGCCTCCTTCACCCAGCAAAGCTTCGGACCCGACGATGTCTTCGACGCACTCGAACAGTGGGGGCAACGCATGCTTCGGATCCACCGTGCGGTGCAGGCCTCTCGCCCTGATCGGATCGTGGAGATAGACCTCGTTGATCTAGTCGACCGAAATCGGTATGACACTGTCGCTCGCATTTGCGCAGCGATCGAGGTGGATGTGCCGTCGACCCTGCTTACCTGGTTCGACGAAAACGTCACCTCCGCCGGTGCGCACCACGGGCGATGGCGGCAGCAATTTTCCAAGGATGTTTGTCGACGCATTGATGCTCGCTACCAACAGATCTGCGAACACTTGATGGAACAGGGAGTCCGGATCCCACCAGCAGGCGCATGAAAGCCATGTATGGGGCATGATCGTTCGGTGTTCGATTGCATTGTTGCCGGAGCAGGGCACAACGGCCTCGTCACGGCGGCGTATCTGGCCCGAGCCGGCTACAGCGTCCTGGTCCTGGAGGCAGCAGAGCGGGTCGGTGGCGCAGCGATCTCGGCAGAAGTCTTCCCAGGAGTCGAGGCTCGACTCAGCAAATACTCGTATCTGGTCTCCCTACTGCCCGAACGAGTCATCCATGATCTCGACATCGAGGTTCCGTTGGCGCGGCGCAGCATCGCTTCGTACACACCAGATCCGCAGAATCCGCAGCGTGGGTTGCTGATCCCCAGCAATGACCAATCCGAATTACGCACCCGCATAACTGAGTTCACCGGCAGTACCGAGCAGGCCGATGCGTGGGTGGAGTTCTACGCCCGAACCGAGCGGCTGGCCGCAGCGATGTTTCCGTCGTTATTGGAGCCGTTGGTCTCGCAAGAGGACATGCGTTCTCAGATGTCAGATGAAGATTGGCGTGATTTCGTTGAGCGCCCACTCGGTGAGGTCGTCGAAGCGACATTCGACAACGATGTCCTGCGCGGCATCGTCCTAACGGATGCGTTGATCGGAACATACGCCCGTGCGCATGACCCTTCGTTGCACCAGAACATCTGCTTCGTCTACCACGTGATCGGACAGGGGACAGGTCAGTGGGATGTTCCCGTGGGTGG
>DASYOJ010000311.1:0-3275 GCA_036007925.1 Candidatus Nanopelagicales bacterium | reverse complement strand
CGGCGGATGTGGGCGCGGATCATGCAGGAACGCTTCGGGGCCAAGAACCCGAAGTCGTGGATGCTGCGCTTTCATACCCAAACCGCCGGTGTGCAACTCACCGCCCAGCAACCCGAAGTCAACTTGGTGCGTGTAGCGGTTCAAGGACTCGCCGCGGTGCTCGGCGGAACGCAGTCGCTGCACACAAACTCCTACGACGAAGCCATCGCCTTACCGAGCGAGAAGGCGGCGCGTTTGGCGCTGCGCACCCAGCAGGTATTGGCCTACGAGACCGACGTCACCAAGACGGTCGATCCCTTCGCCGGTTCCTATGTCGTGGAGTCATTGACCGACGAAATCGAGTCCGCGGCCATGTCACTCATCGACCAGGTGCAGGAAATGGGCGGTGCGGTCGCCGCGATCGAGGAGGGTTTCCAAAAGTCCGAGATCGAGAAGTCCGCCTACCAGGTCACGCAGCAGATCGACAGTGGCGAGCGCATCGTGGTGGGGGTAAACAAATTCCGCGTGGAGGGCGATGAGCACTACGACCCTTTGCAGGTCAACATGTCCATCGAGGCCGAGCAGAAGGAACGCCTAGCCACGCTAAAGGCTGACCGGAACAACGACGACGTCCAACGCTTGCTTCAGCAGATTCGTGACACGGCAGCCGGCGACGGCAACCTGTTGTATCCGATGCGCGAAGCGCTCTTGGCGAAAGCGACGGTGGGTGAAGTATCCGATGCGCTTCGTGACGTCTGGGGCATGTACCAGCCCAAGGATGCGTTCTAGTTCGACGCCTTAGGCCAAAATTGGCATTGCCAAGGAGCGTTGGATGCGCGCGGCGCTGCCACTCAAGGCTGCATCGATCTGCTCGTGACTCAAGGCCACGGTGCGAGCATGGGCAACGGCCACCGCACCGACGAGTTGGGGCGTGACAATGGGTGCAGCGCGGCAGTGCACGCCGATCGCATATTCCTGCTCGTCGTGGACGATGGGGCCCGCGTGGTCGATCTCGTCTTGGAGCCGGCGGGCATCGGTCACGGTGCGCCGGGTCAGTGAGTGAAGTGGGTGGCGTGCGAGGTAATCGCGGCGCTCCTCGTCCGGGAGCGCCGCCAAGATGCACTTGCCCAGCGCAGTCGCGTGAGCCGAATCGTGCATACCCACCCACAGGTCGATCGATGGTGCCTGCGGAGAGTCCACGATCTCTTCGACGGTGATCTCCCCTGCTGAGTACAACGCGAGGTAGACCGGTGCCCGAACCTCATCGCGCAGCCCCTGCATCACCGGTCGAGCGCGCGCGAGAGTGGAGGTGAGGTGATCTGCAGTAGCGACTTGGGTCAGCGTGGGGCCGAGGACGTAGCTGCCGTCGTCGAGTCGTCGTAAATATCCCTCATGAGTGAGCGTGCGTAGCAGGTGATACGTGGTCGAAAGGGTCAATCCGAGGTCGCGTGCTAACTCTTTGGCGTGCGCGCGGCCATGTCGAGCGCCCACGGCTTCAATGAGGTGCAACGCGCGTTGCACAGACTGAATGAGGGTCGGCGAACTATCGCAAGCGGCCATCGAACCTCGCAGGATCGAGCGGATCGTTCCCCCGTAGGAAATTGACGCTAGTCCGCGGGACCTGGTTTGTGTGCCGCTATTTGAAATTTTGCCCCTTCTCCGCGGCGTTGATGCTGGGAATACTCGCGATAACCGATCGACACATCACCAAGGCAAGAGGTGAAAGGAGCGTCATGGTCGACAACGACACACGCGTGGATTTCCTCCGACAAATGGTGCGAATCCGGGCATACGAGGCGGCGTTGCAGGCGAATTATCACGCCGACAAGACCCCGCAGTGGGATATCGGAGCCGGACTCATCCCCGGCGAGATGCACCTCGCGGCCGGCCAGGAGCCGGTGGCGGTGGGTCTGTGCGCGAATTTGGAAAAGGACGACGCCATCACCGGCCCGCATCGCCCGCACCACCTGGCGCTGGCCAAGGGCGTGGACATCAACAAGATGACCGCCGAGATCTACGGCCGCGACACCGGTCTGTGCCACGGCAAGGGCGGGCATATGCACCTGTTCGATCCCGAGCACCACTTCTCCTGCTCGGGGATCATCGCCGAAGGCATGCCGGTAGCGGTCGGTCAGGCGCTGGCCTTCTCGCGCAAGGGGACCGACAACGTGGCGGTGGCTGTGGCCGGTGAAGGAGCGGCGAACCAGGGTGCCTTCCACGAAGCGCTCAACCTGGCATCAATGTGGAAGCTGCCGGTGGTGTTCATCATTGAGGACAACGACTGGGCCATCTCGGTTGCCAGGGATACCGCCACTCCGATCAAAGACGGTTCGCTGCGCGGTACCGCCTACGGCATGCCCTCCCAGCGAGTGGAAGGCAACGACGTCGAGATGATCTACGAGGCCTGCAAGACGGCTGTCGATCGGGCTCGCGCCGGTGGCGGTCCGACCCTTTTGGAGATTCACACCGTGCGTATGTGGGGTCACTTCGAAGGTGATGCCCAGGCCTACCGCGGGGACGAATTGGCCGAGGCGAACGAACGCGATCCGATTCCCGCGTATGAGAAGCGTCTGATTTCCGCGGGGCTGCTCACCGAAGATCAAGCCGCGCAGATCAAGGCCGAAGCCGAAGCCGAGGTGCAAGCAGCCATCGACTTCGCTACGTCCAGCCCCGAACCCAAGCCGAGCGACGCCTATCTGCACGTGTTCGCGTGACGGCTGCGACGACACCGACCGATCAGAAACCACAGACGAGAGGGATAACGACATGACCGCAACCGTCGATGCCGGCACCCGCCGGGTCACGACCGCTAAGGCGATTTCCGAGGGCATCGCCCAGGAAATGCGCGCCAACCCTGATGTCTTCGTGATGGGCGAGGACGTCGGTCCCTACGGCGGAATTTTTGGTTCCACCGGCGGACTATTCGAGGAGTTCGGCTCTACCCGCATCATCGATACCCCGATCTCCGAGACCGGCTTCATCGGCGCCGGTATCGGTGCGGCGGTCGAGGGATTGCGTCCGGTCGTCGAGCTTATGTTCGTCGACTTCTTCGGGGTGTGCTTCGACCAGATCTACAACCACATGGCGAAGATCCACTACGAGTCCGGTGGCAACGTGAAAGTGCCGATGGTGCTCATGACGGCTGTGGGTGGTGGCTACTCCGATGCCGCGCAGCACTCCCAATGCCTGTGGGCCACATTCGCGCATATGCCGGGCATGAAGATCGTGGTGCCCTCGAATCCGTACGACGCCAAGGGATTGATGATCTCAGCGATCCGAGACGACAACCCCGTGGT
>DASYOJ010000310.1:0-1803 GCA_036007925.1 Candidatus Nanopelagicales bacterium | reverse complement strand
ATGACCAGAGGCAAGTGTCCGCACCTCTTCGAATGCCCGCGTGATGAGTTCATCGACACCCACCACCTCAGCACGCGTCATCGGATCGTCACTTTGCAACCGGGACAAATCGATGACGTCTTGAATAAGCGAACTCAGCCGAGTCGCTTCCATTTGCATCCGCTCAGCAAAATGCCGCACTTGCTCTGGGTCATCTGCAGCTGACAGGACGGTCTCAGCCAGTAGCGACAACGCGCCGACGGGGGTTTTGAGTTCATGACTGACATTCGCCACGAAATCCCGTCGAACAGCATCGACTCGTCGTTCTTCAGCCAGATCATCGATCAACACCAAGATGGCGCCGGTGCCCAACGCAGCGGCGCGCACCCGCAACTCCAATAGCTCGCGGCCCAGAGGTGGGCGACGGACCCGCATCTCCTGCTCACGGGCGTTGCCATCTTCGCTCACCCGTTCGACTAGACGGGAAATGTCGCTGATGGTCAGGGAGCTGCGATTGACCAGGCCCAAGGCCAGGGCACGCGAACTAGCGCGAAGTACCGCGCCGTCAGGAGCAGTGACGATGGAGGCGGAGGGAAGTACGGACAACACCCGAATAACCTCATCCGGGACAGCGGGTCGCAGCAACGCACCCCGCGCCGCTTCAGCCGGCTCGGCCTCAGCTCGTCGTCGAAGTGCCACGTCGGCAGGATACGGGCGAAACAAGGCTTGGCTCGCCCGCGTGTCGGCTACCAGCACATGATTGGCCGAGCGTTCACCTGGAGTTCCGAACATTCACCGATTGCTTGCGTTTTGTTCATGTTGTGGATGACGATTGAGCGCCCACACGCGTAGGGTTAGGGGCTAACCACACCCCGACGTCAGGACTGGGATATGCGTGCGGCGTACTACGAACAACTTGATCGGGTGAATGATGATCTCGTCGAGATGACCCGATTAGTCGGCTCTGCAATGAACCGGGCCACCCAAGCCCTCCTTGACGCAGACCTCCCCCTCGCTGAGGCGGTCATCGACTTCGATGCCAAAGTCGACACCTTGGCTAGCGATGTCGAGGAGCGTTGCTACGACCTCGTCGCACTCCAACAGCCGGTTGCCACCGATCTGCGCGTGGTAATCGGGGCCCTTCGGATTTCCAGTTCCCTCGAACGTATGGGTGATCTGGCCGAGCACGTCGCCAAGCAAGCACGGATGCGTTTCCCGAAAGTCTCCGTCCCCCAAGAACTCCGCGCCACTTTCGCCGAGATGGGCGCACTCGCCGAGGCGATTGTGTCTAAGACCGGATCAGTCATCGCCACGAAGGACGTCGCCCTGTGCACAGATATCGCACAGCACGATGAGCAGATGGACCGGCTGCATCGTGAATTGTTCACGATCGTGTTGTCCCCCTCATGGAAATACGGTGTCGAGGAAGCAATCGACGTCACCCTCCTGTCGCGCTACTACGAGCGCTACGCCGACCATGCTGTCTCGGTGTCCCGCAGAGTCGTGACGATCGTCACCGGCGAGCCGTATGTGGCGGTCTCGCTGGAAGATCAAGCAGGCTCCTAAGCCCACCACCGGTGGCCGCGGCCTCGGTGGTGCGGGACACTACGGCGGTGACCACCGTTCGCCCCCTAGCTACTGCTGGCCGGGCCGAGCGACCGAACCGGGTAGCGATGCTATCCATCCACACCTCCCCCCTGGATCAACCTGGCACCGGTGATGCAGGCGGTATGAACGTCTACGTCGTGGAAACCGCTCGGCGTCTGGCCGAGGCAGGGACGGAAGTCGAGATCTTCACGCGGGGAACGTCATCGCAACTACCGG
>DASYOJ010000309.1:0-3600 GCA_036007925.1 Candidatus Nanopelagicales bacterium | reverse complement strand
TCTTTGTCGCTTGGCCAGAAGGTGTCCGCTGTGGGGCGCACTTGGAGGACCACAGCGTTGAAATTGTTGCTCTTCGCAAGGTCGAACCAGTCGATGAGTTGTTGCTGCTGCGCCTGGGCGCTTTGACCGCGCTTGGCGGGCCAGTCGATGTTGACCACGCTCGCTATCCACATGCCGCGGAAGTCGGTCTTGGCGTAACGGGGGCTGGGGGTGCATTCCTGGGAGGAGGTCGACGGGTTTGCTGGTGCGTTGGCTGGTGCCTGGGCTGGCGTGGTTGCCGCTGCGGGGGCGGTGATCGGCAGCGCAAGAGCAGCAGCAAGAGCCAGCGTGAGGAAGGAACGCATTCGGCCACGATACGTTCCTTCAGCCCTGAGATATCTCAGCCCCGCCCGCGAGTTGGCGTACCCTCCTGGTCATGGCCGCTGCCGATCGCGATCCCGAGAGGCACTCTCTCGTGCCGCCCTCCAGTGAGGATTATCGCGGGGTGGACATCGCCCAGATTCGCCGAAACCTGCGCCTGAGTCCGGGTGAGCGTTTGGATCAGATGACCAACGCCGTCAATCGGATGCGGGAACTGCAGCGGTCGGCTCACCCTGATGCCTGACACCTCAGGGGAGTTTCGACCCCGCGAGATTCTGCGCACCTTGAACGAGGAAGGCGTGGAATACGTGGTGATTGGCGGGCTTGCCGCCGTGTTCCATGGATCGTCCCTGCCAACGCAAGACGTCGATGTTCTCCCGGCCCGCGAACGCGCCAATCTCGATCGGCTTGCCGCAGCACTCAATAGATTGGGAGCCCGCATTCGAACAGCGGGCGATGCTGTTCCGACGAAAATCGACGGGGCATTTCTCAGTGCGATGCCGCTCATGCTCAACTTGGAAACGGACGCAGGGGACTTAGACGTTGCATTCGAACCGGCTGGTCCCCGCTCGGACTTCGACCAATGGAACGCTGGAGCACAGGATCTTGACCTTGGCGATGGCTTGGCCATACGCGTAGCTTCACTGCAGGCCATCATCGATTCCAAGACCGCAGCAGGCCGACCGAAGGATCAAATGGCGCTGCCCTATCTGGAGTCTTTGCGCGATCAACTCTCCAATACAACAACCAAGCAGGACCCGACCTCGCAGCAGGATTGAGCCAGAACAAGAGCACTAGGCCAGGTGGTGCACGGGCGCCTTGTTATAGACCGGGGTATCCAGCCCTTCGTACCGCGCCTTGAGTTGCAGGGCTAGATACAGGGAGTAGTAGCGCGACTGGTGCAAGTTGCCGCCGTGGAACCACAGGTTGTCCTGTTGGGTCGGCTTCCACATGTTGCGCTGCTCGCCCTCCCACGGACCCGGGTCCTTCGGGGTGTCTGACCCCAAGCCCCAGCACTTGCCGACCTTGTCCGCGGTCTCCTGATCAACGAGGTCAGCCACCCAGCCGTTCATCGAGCCATAGCCGGTTGCGTAGACGACCACATCCGCCGGGATCTCGGTGCCGTCCTCGAGCACCACTGCGTCTTCCGTGAGCTCCTTCACCTGTCCATTGACGAGCTTGATGTCGCCACTGGCGATGAGTTCGCTGGCTCCTACGTCGATGTAGTAGCCGGAGCCGCGCCGCAGGTATTTCATGAACAGACCTGAGCCGTCCGCGCCCCAGTCCAGGTCAAAGCCGGCTTTGGCGAGACGGTCGTAGAAGTCGGCATCGACCACTTTCATCTTGTCGTAAAGCGGGATCTGGAATTCGTGCAAGATCCGGTAAGGAATGGAGGCGAAGATGGTGTCGGCCTTCTCGGTTGTGACACCACTTTCCACCGCACGCTCGGAATACAGGTCACCGAGACCAATGTCCATCAACGTCTCCGAGCGCACGATGTGGGTGGAGGAACGCTGCACCATCGTGACGTCCACACCGGCCTCCCACAGCGCCGCGCAGATATCGTGCGCGGAGTTGTTCGAGCCGATCACCACCACTTTCTTGCCGGCGTAGGGATCCGGGCCCGGGTGCTGGGAGCTGTGGTGCTGCTCGCCTTGGAAGATGTCCTGTCCGGGGAAGCTCGGCACGTTCGCCTTCCCGGACATCCCTGTGGCAAACACCACCTGCGTGGGATGCAACGTCATCGGCTCGCCGTCGCGAATGAGCTCGACGGTCCAGGTGCCGGTGGCGTCGTCGTACTTCGCACTCGTGCACTCGGTGGAACCCCAGTAGTTGATCTCCATGACCCGGGTGTACATCTCCAGCCAATCGCCGAGCTTGTCCTTCGGGGTGAAGATCGGCCAGTTATCCGGGAACTTGATGTAGGGCAGGTGGTCATACCAGACCGGATCATGCAAGCACAGTGACTTGTAGCGGTTGCGCCACTGGTCTCCGGGGCGCGGGTGCTTATCTACCACCACATGCGGAATGTTGAGTTGCTTTAAGCGCGCACCGAGACCGATTCCGCCCTGTCCCCCGCCGATCACCAACACGTAGGGCTGGGTGGAAACACCCATCTCGGCATTCTCGAGTTCGCGGCGCTCTTTCCAACTGAGCCGATTGCGCTCCGCTCCGTGGTGCACACCGTGCGGTCGATCCGGACCCTTGCCCTCCTCGAAGCCCTTGAGTTCATCGAGTGTGGTCAAGAAAGTCCAGGCGCCACCTTCCTTCAAGCGGGCCAGACCACTGCCGCGGCCCACCGCCGTTTCGAAGGTGAACCACGCGTCGACCACGCCGTCTGCTTCGGTCGCGGGTTCGCTGAGTTGGAAGTTGCTGGGCTTGGTCTTCGCCAAGGTGTTCTCGAGCAGGTCAGTGACTCCCGCGCGCCCTTCGACCGTGGTGATGTTCCACGTGAAGGCCACCAAATCTCGCCAGTAGCAGTCCTCGAGGAACATGTCGGCTGCCGCTGCGATGTCCCCGCTCGTGAGCGCCTGTTCGAACGCCTGGAACCACGCCTCAGCGTCGATGGTGGCGGGTGCTGCTACGTCTAGAACCTCGGTCATGACTCTCCCTTCGCCAGTAAGGGCAGTGAACACCCACAAACTCCGGCCATCAACCGATTTTGCGTTTCTGACATTGTTGCTTGATACCGTTCGGGCGATTCAGACCTGAAAACCAATGGCGCAAGGAGTAGACGTGGCTGAGAAGGATCCCTATGCAGGTCCGCGGTGGGTGGCATTCACCATGGCCGGTATCGCGGCCGGCACCTTGCTGGCTGCGATCGTCGATACACCTCTTGGTGATTGGTCCAGCAACAACTACCTGTTCGGGGCGATCTTGGTGCTATTCGTCGCGGCCTTTACGGTGGCCGGAGTCCGCGATCGACTCAATCTGGTGGGGCGCTTTCGGGGCAAGACGGTCCTGATTATTTCGATCGTCGGCACCGCGGCCGCAGCCCTGGCGATCATCGGCACGCTGCTGGCAAGTGAGTGGAATCTGGACTCCATCTTGACCACCGGCGCATGGCTGGCGATCTTGCTGCTGTTTGCCGCGTCCATTTCAGTGGCCAGGCGCAAGATGAAGGCTGGTCAGTAGTTCTTCGTTGTTGGTCGTGCTGATGCTCACGCCCCAGGCGTGAGCACATTGCGTGTCACGAAACGATCGAAGGCACTCGCTGGGTGTCGTTCGGAGTGGGGAACA
>DASYOJ010000308.1:0-3955 GCA_036007925.1 Candidatus Nanopelagicales bacterium | reverse complement strand
TGGAGTTCAACCTCTTCGAGGTCTTCGGCGCTGGGGAGCGGATGGGCAGTGGCCCGTTCGCAGAGATGGACGCCGACACCGCCAAGGAGATCTTGCACGAGGTGGACCGCCTCGCCAGCGGGCCATTGGCCGAGTCCTTCGCCGATGCCGACCGCAACCCACCGATCTACGACCCCGCAGCCAAGACAGTCACGATGCCCGAGGGCTTCAAGAAATCCTTCCAGGCACTGATGGACGCGGAGTGGTGGCGATTGGATCTGCCCGAGCACCTCGGTGGCACCGGCGCACCGCCGTCGTTGCGGTGGGCCGCGAGCGAGTTGCTGCTGGGGGGCAACCCGGCCGCGTTCTTGTATATGTCCGGACCGAACTTCGCTGCGGTCATCGACCATCTCGGTACCGACGAGCAAAAGCAGTTCGCCGCCCACATGATCGACAACGCATGGGGTGCCACGATGGTGCTCACCGAGCCAGACGCTGGTTCCGATGTGGGTGCCGGTCGCGCCAAGGCGTTCGATAACGGCGACGGCACCTGGCGTATCGAGGGAACCAAGCGGTTCATCACCTCCGCCGAGCACGACATGGCCGACAACATCGTGCACATGGTGCTGGCTCGCCCCGAAGGCGCAGGTCCGGGCACGAAGGGTCTGAGTTTGTTCATCGTGCCCAAGTTCCACGTAGACCCCGAAACCGGTGCGATCGGTGAACGTAACGGCGTCTACGCAACCAACGTCGAGAAGAAGATGGGCCTGAAGGCCTCGACCACCTGCGAGCTCACCTTCGGAGAGAAGGAGCCGGCAACCGGCTGGTTGCTCGGTGATGTTCACGACGGCATCGCGCAGATGTTCAAGGTGATCGAGTACGCCCGGATGATGGTGGGCACGAAGGCCATCGCCACGCTGTCCACCGGTTACCTCAACGCCCTGGACTACGCGAAGACCCGCGTGCAGGGTGCCGACCTCACGCAGATGACCGACAAGACTGCACCGCGGGTTGCCATCACACATCACCCCGATGTGCGTCGCTCACTGATGCTGCAGAAGTCCTACGCCGAGGGCCTACGCGCACTCGTTGCCTACACCTCCTACTGGCAGGACATGATCGAACTCGGCAAGACCGGCGATACGGACGTTGACCTCGATATGGCCGAGCGGATGAACGATCTGTTGCTGCCGATCGTCAAGGGTGTCGGCTCGGAACGAAGCTACGAGATGCTGGCTGTTTCCTTGCAGACCTTCGGCGGATCGGGCTTCTTGCAGGATTATCCGCTCGAGCAATACATCCGCGATGCCAAGATCGACACCCTCTACGAAGGCACCACTGCCATCCAGGGTCTGGACTTCTTCTTCCGCAAGATGGTGCGCGATCAGTTCAAAGCGATCTTCTACCTCGCTGCTCAGATCACCGAGACGGTGAAGGGTGATGAGGGTGCGGGCGCGCTCGCCAAAGAACGTGAGTTGCTCGGGGTCGCACTCGAAGATGTGCAAGCGGTGGTCGGCAAACTCGGCGAGTGGGCCATGGCTTCCCAGGAGAACCCCGAGGAGATCTACAAGGTCGGCCTGAACACCACCCGCTTGCTCATGATGAGCGGTGATCTGCTGATCGGATGGCTCTTGGTTCGACAAGCCGAAGTTGCCCTCGCTGCTCTTGATGCTGGGGCAAGCGATCGCGACCGCACGTTCTACGAAGGCAAAGTGGAGACGGCCAAGTGGTTCGCCCGCAACCGACTCCCGCTGCTGACCGCAGAGCGCGCTGTGGCCGAAGCCACCGACGACGACATCATGCGCCTGCCAGAAGAAGCCTTCTAAACCGGTTCGCTCGGCGGGTCGATTTCGCTAGAAGACTTCGTCTTTAACGGTAAGTCCATGTCACGAACAATATTTTGTGCTGCCATCTTAAAGGGACGGATTACCCGCACGCCGCCGTATTCTTCCAGCATCTCCGCTGTTCGGGCGTCCATCGCTGTTAAGCAGATTCCACCGTCAAAGTCGAAGCGACGCAAAGTCTGCAACAACACAACATTCGTGGATGGACTTGGAACTGCGCACACCACGGAGTCCGCTTCATGGAACGGCAGCGACGCCGCAAATTCCGGTTCGGAAACATCGCCATACAACGTCGTGACGTGCGGGCCTGCAACAGCGCGTAACGCTTCAGGGTCGTAGTCGACAACAAGGAGATTGGTTCCGCGCGCGAGCAGTCCTCGAATGACCTCTCCCCCCATTCGTCCTGCCCCAACGACGATCGCGTCATACGGATGTTCAAGCCGCTCCTCAGTTTGCTGGGATTCGGCGCTCTTACGTTCGAAGATCGACAACGCCGGCGATATCCGGTCGAAAATCTGCTGCGAGTACAAGATCAAGTACGTCGAAATTGTGATGGTGATGACACCCACGAGTGTCACGAGACCCAGCACGGCTTCATCGACTTGTCCAAGTGAGAAGCCGAGCGCAATAAGAATCAGGGAGAACTCACTGATCTGCGCTACCGCCAGTCCGGCTTTGAAGGACACCTTCTTGCGGTAGCCCATCACCCCCATGATGATCATCACGATTATCGGATTTCCGATAAGGACGAAGGCCGAAAGGACCAGCGCGGGACCGAGTTGCTCAAGCGCCGATGTGAAGGTGAGCGATGCACCAAGTTCGATGAAGAAGAACAAGATCATGATGTCGCGCAGACTCACCAGACGCGCGCCCAGGCTCTCCCGATACGGGGTCGATGCCAAGGCAACACCCGCTACAAACGCACCAATTTCCATACTCAAGCCGAGCGCCGCCGAGGTTGCCGCGAGGGAAATAGCCCAGGCGACACCGAACAGCAACGTGAGTTCCTGGCTATTGGCAAGCCAACCGAGAAGACGAGGGATGACGTAGCGAGCGGCCAACGCAACCGCTCCCAGGAAAACCACTCCACCGACGACGGTACGAATGATGGTTTCCAGAGGTGATACTTGATCCGGTTGTCCTATCGCAACGATCACAATCATCGCGACGATGACGAGGAGATCTTGGACGATCAAGAAACCAACAGCAATGCGCCCGTGCAACTGATCAAGTTCGCGCTTATCTGAGAGCAACTTGACGATGATGATGGTGGACGAGAACGTGAGGGCAACGGCAATGTAGAGAGCGGGTAGGACATCGAATCCCAGAGCGATGATGATCAAGTACCCGATAAGCGACGTGAAGATAACCTGCCCGACACCGGTGTATAGGGCGATAAGCCCTGTGGAGCGAATCAAGTGCAAGTCAAGTTTCAGGCCCACAAGGAACAGCAAGATCGCTATGCCGATCTTCGCCAACGCAGCGACGTCGTCGCCGTCTGAAACTATTTCGAGTGCCGCTGGTCCGGCGAGAACCCCGACAACGATGTAGGCAACGATTACTGGTTGCCTCAGAAGTTTCGCCAGTCCCCCGACCACCGCAGCAAGGACCAAGATTGCGGCTATTTGCTCGAACTCAGAGCCGAACATTTCACGAGTCTAGGCCACTTCTAGATGCGTCTCTGGAGTGCCCGCGTACGCTGGAATCATGCGCTGGTTCCTGTCCTTGATCACAGCTGCGCTGCTGGTGCTCATTCCCGCATCGGGGGCGGCCGGACATGCCAGTTTGACCTCCAGCAGTCCCGAAGACGGGGCCGAGTTGACGCTGGCGCCCGAAAGCGTCGTCCTGACCTTCAGCGAGGAACTACTCAACGAACTCGTCGAAGTCTCCATCCTCGATGCTGCCGGGGACCTGGTCATGGCAACTGAGGCCGAACAGACACCTCCCCCGGGAACCGATGTGATCGTCCCGTGGCCAGCAGATCTGCCGCCGGGGCAGTACTCGGTTGCCTTCCGGGTGGTTTCCGAGGACGGGCATCCGGTAACCGGTCAGGTTGGGTTCAGCTACACACAGTCCGCCGAACCGGTGGAGCCGACCGTTGAGCCCGCAGAAAGCCCCACGGCTGAACCCAC
>DASYOJ010000307.1:0-9191 GCA_036007925.1 Candidatus Nanopelagicales bacterium | reverse complement strand
AACCCTCGATCACGGCTTCGTGAACACGGCGTCGTGTTCCTCGGCCATCACCTACATCGACGGCGATGCCGGAATCCTGCGCTACCGCGGCTATCCGATCGAGCAACTCGCCGAGCAGTCCAGTTTCCTCGAGACGTCGTATTTGCTGATCTATGGAGAGTTGCCGACAGCCGCTCAGTTGGAAGAGTTCGCCGACTCGATCACCAAGCACACGATGCTGCACGAGGACCTACGCCGCTTCTTCGACGGCTTCCCGCGCGATGCTCATCCGATGGCGGTGCTGTCCTCGGCCGTATCGGCGCTATCGACGTTCTACCAGGACTCCCTCGATCCGTTCGACAGCGAGCAGGTACACATTTCGACCATTCGATTGATGGCCAAGCTGCCCACCATTGCGGCTTACGCCTTCAAGAAGTCGGTGGGACAGCCGTTCTTATACCCGGACAACTCCTACAGCTTCGAGGATAATTTTCTGCGTATGACTTTCGGCGTGCCTGCTGAGCCGTACGAGGTCAACCCGGTTGTTTCGCGTGCCTTGGATCAGCTCTTGATCTTGCACGCCGACCATGAGCAAAACTGCTCGACTTCCACAGTCCGACTCGTGGGCTCCTCGCATGCGAACTTGTTTGCGTCGGTTTCTGCAGGAGTCAATGCTCTATTTGGGCCGTTGCACGGTGGCGCTAATCAGGCTGTGTTGGAGATGCTGGAGAACATCCACGCCTCCGGAGGTGGCGTAAACCGCTTCATTCGTTCGGTCAAGGAGCGTGAAGCCGGTGTGAAACTCATGGGTTTCGGGCACCGCGTCTACAAGAACTACGACCCCCGCGCGGCGGTGGTGAAGAAGACCGCCTATGAGGTCTTCGAGCAGATGAACGTCGATGACCCGCTGCTTGATATCGCCTTGCGCTTGGAGGAGGTGGCCCTTGCCGACGAGTTCTTCATCGAGCGCCGGCTGTACCCGAATGTGGACTTCTACACCGGCTTGATCTACAAGGCGATGGGCTTCCCGACGCGGATGTTCACCGTGTTGTTCGCGCTCGGTCGGTTGCCGGGTTGGATTGCGCAGTGGCGGGAGATGATCGAGGACCCGACCACCAAGATCGGCCGCCCGCGCCAGGTCTACACCGGCGAAGTTCTCCGCGACTACCCCCCCATGCCCACCCGCTAACCCCCCCTCGCGTTTCCCCCAGGATCTGGGTGGTTTGCACTGATTCCCCCAGGTCTGATCGTCGTTTGACCGTTTCCCCCAGGTGATATGCCACCTATCCACAGTCCCGACTTTGAGTCTCGCGTCGTCCATGTTTTCGGCCAAGACTTTCCACATGGGACACCAACACATCTCGGATCTCCACCTAGACGAGGTCTATGCGCGACTTCAAGCCCAACTTGAGTTCACGGCCCCGGTATTCACCGTCAAGAACGCTGCTTCGTGGCAAATATCGAGGTCCGAAATCTTGGCGCTTCAGCGACGAGGACACGTGTACAAGATCCGTCATGGTTCTTACTGTCTGACTCGTGACTGGACTCATTCGAAAACTGACGAGCCGCTACGACGACGACTCATAGCCGCAGCCGTCATGGTCGCCATGCGGGAACCGGTTTTCGCCTGCGGTCCCTTCGCCGGTGAATTGCACCAACTGCCACTGCCGGCATGGGAGCCAAGCGGCATCGAACTGGTTCGCGACGTGAACCACGACTTGCGTCCTGGTCGACGCCGGCTGAAGCCCGCCAACTGTCTAGACGGCGTCACAGCCATATGCCGGGATCTCAGTGGCGAGGAAGTCACTCAGATCATGGGAATCCCATGCGTCGGTTTACCGGGGGCGGCGGTAACCGCGGCTGCTCGATTGCCTCGCGAGTACGCGATTGCGCTCTTTGACCAGGCTCATCGATTTGGAGTTTCGCGACAACAACTGCTCGATGAGTGTGAGCGTTGGGCGAGTAGTCGGGGTGTGCGAGCCTTACGGATGCTTATCCCTACCGTTCGATCACAAGCTGAATCACCACTGGAGTCCATCAGCCGTGTGAGATTGATGGACCGCGGAATTCCTGAGCCTGTCCTGCAGCACGAAATCCACGATGCTCGTGGATTCGTCGGGCGCGTTGATATGTGGTGGCCGCAGTGGGGTGTCATCGGTGAGGCCGACGGCCTGTCTAAGTACGACGAACTCTCGGTCCTTCGTGCTGAGAAGGTTCGCGAGGATCGGTTGCGTGCTCTCGGACTGTCGGTCGTGCGGTGGACGTGGGACGAGATCTGGGATTCACCAGCTGATGTCGTTGCTCGGATCTTGGCAGCAAGCCGTTGGTCGACCTACGGTCGCAGTGCTGGGTGAAATGTTCTGATTCCATGTGAACCTGGGGGAGTCAATGCAAACCACCCCGAACCTGGGGGAAACGAGTTGGGGGGGTAGGGCTAGGGCTAGGGGGTGTGGAGGTCGGGGTTGAGGCCGCCCCAGCTTCCGGTGCGCTGGACGGCCTCCAGCGCGCCAGATTGTGAATTACGACGGAACAACAAGTTCGGCTGCCCGGATAACTCTCGTGCCTTGGCGATCGCGCCATCGGGAAGGGTCACCTTCGAGCCTGCGGTCACGTAGCAACCGGCTTCCACGATGCACCCATCACCCAGGGAGATCCCAACCCCCGCGTTCGCACCGATGAGACAACCGCTGCCGATACTGATCACCTCGGTCCCACCGCCGGACAGTGTCCCCATGATCGAGGCTCCTCCGCCGACATCGGATCCGTCACCGACAACGACACCCGCGCTGATCCGTCCCTCGACCATGGACGTGCCGAGGGTCCCGGCATTGAAGTTGACGAAACCTTCGTGCATGACCACCGTGCCGCTTGCCAGGTGCGCACCTAGGCGCACGCGATCCGCGTCCGCGATACGCACGCCTTCGGGCACTACGTAATCCACCATGCGCGGAAAGCGGTCAACGCCGAACACGGTCACGTGAATTCCCTTGGAGCGGGCTCGCATGTGTACTGCGGTGAGCCGCTCGGTGGGGATCGGCCCGAGATTCGTCCAGGCGACCAGCGGCAACTTGCCAAAAATCCCTTCGAGGTTGATTGTGCGCGGACGTACGAGTCGATGCGAGAGCAAGTGCAACCGTAGGTAGGCATCGGCGGTGTCGACAGGTGGCGCCGCGAGGTCTTCGATGACGGTGCGAACGGTGGTCACCGTGGTGGCGCGGAGTTCGTCTCCCTTGATCCCAGCATCCAGATTTGCAACGTCGGCCGGCTTCGCTCCTAAAACGGGCTGCGGGTACCACACATCGAGGACGGAATCCCCATCCATGGTGGCAATACCGAGGGCGGCCGCCGGGCCATCGACGGGGGATAGGTGCTCTGTGCTGCTGTGTTCGCTCACGTGGATACCGTATCCACGTGGCGGCGCCCCTTGATCTCTCGGCCGATGTTGTCGATGTCACCGCAGCTCTGATCGATATCCCCAGTGAGTCCCATCACGAGACGGCGATCGCCGATGCGATCGAAGGCGCCTTGATGCCTTGCGAGCACCTCACCGTGCACCGATCAGGAAACGCGCTCATCGCGGAAACGCGTGATGTCGAGCCGACCATCGTGATCGCCGGGCATCTCGATACCGTGCCGGCGGCTGGCAATCTCCCGCACCGCATCGAGGATGGGCTCTTGTACGGGCTCGGAGCCTGCGACATGAAGGGGGGTCTGGCGATAGCTCTCACGTTGGCGCACAACATCACGGCGCCTCGCCACGGAGTCCGTTTCATCTTTTACGACGGCGAGGAAGTAGCAGCCGTCCACAACGGTCTTGCTCGTCTTGCCCAGGAGGATCCGAATGTGGTGAAAGCCGATCTGGCCATCGTGATGGAGCCCAGTAACGGGGTAATCGAGGGGGGTTGTCAGGGGACCATTCGCGTTGAGGTTCGGGTCGAAGGCGAACGCGCGCATAGTGCTCGTGCGTGGCAAGGCACCAATGCGATCCACGCTGCAGCACAAGTCCTTAGCCGGCTTGATCATTACGAACCCCGAGAGCCGGTGGTCGATGGCCTGCGCTACCGCGAAGGGCTCAACGCCGTAGGCATCAGTGGCGGAGTGGCCGGCAATGTGATCCCGGATGAATGCGTGGTGACCGTGAACTACCGGTTCGCTCCGGACCGTAGCGTTCCCGAGGCGATCGACCACGTGCACGAGATCTTCGCGGGATTCGACGTCACTGTGGTGGATGAAGCCCCCGGTGCGCGTCCGGGACTCCTTGATCCGACGGTTGCATCCTTCGTCGAGGCCATGGGCGGTCAGGTCGAGCCCAAGTTCGGCTGGACCGATGTTGCCCGATTCACAAGCGTGGGAACCCCGGCTGTGAATTTCGGGCCAGGCAATCCCTCGATCGCGCATACGGTTGATGAATCAGTGTCGGTTTCGCAAATCCGAGAGATGCAGCAAGCCATGACGAAATGGCTTGCTACTTGATGAGCATTTCCGTCTGTGTCTTCTGCTCGTCGAGCAATGCGATCGATCCCCGTTACTTCGAGTTGGCCGATGAGACCGGGCGAGCCATCGGGGAGAAGGGGTGGACGCTGGTCTCTGGCGGCGGCTCTGTGTCCATGATGGGCAGACTCGCAACGTCGGTTCGCGCTAGCGGCGGTCACACCATTGGCGTGATCCCGCAAGCACTGCTCGATCGTGAGGTTGCGGACCTGGATGCAGATGAACTCGTTGTCACCCACGACATGCGTCAACGCAAGGGAGTGATGGATGAACGCTCCGATGCGTTTGTGGCTTTACCCGGCGGCATCGGGACGCTCGAGGAATTGATGGAGGTGTGGACCTCCCGTTCGCTCACCATGCATGACAAACCCGTTGTGGTTATCGACCCTTGGGGTGATTACGACCTATTTCGCCAGCAAGTGACTCTCTGGGTCGATCGCGGCTTTGTTTCCCAAGCGAGTGTGGACCGGGTGCATTGGGTCCACAACGTTCCTGCGGCCCTTGAGGAACTCCAGAAAGCACTCGCCGTTCAGCGACCCGGCCTGCCTCGTGATGGAATGCCCTCGTGACACTCGTCTTCGTACTCGTCGGACTACTCGTGATCGCCGGAGCCTTCTGGTACGCGGCCGGCCGAATCGACCCGAGCCTGGCGCCAGAAGCCGCAGATCTACGCCTCGCTGAGCGCGGAGGAGAGCCGGCATTCGATGTGGTGATGCGCGGCTATCGGATGGACGAGGTGGACACCACGATCGAGAAGATGCAAAGCCGAATCGAGGAGCTAGAGGGGAAGGTCAAGCGATGACGACCACACCCCGCGAGCCCGTCCACCTGTCCTTGGACGTCGTCGTCAATGCGCCAGTGGAAGCGGTTTTTGATGCCTTCACCCAGTGGGCCGCCCAAGGCGAATGGATGCTCGGCACGCGCGTCGAGGTGCGGGTCGGTGATGGCCGCAGCGTGGATTCTCAGATCGCTGGCTGGACGGGCCTTGGTCCCTTGGGCTTCTGGGACACCATGACCATCACCCGATGGGAACCACCGTTTCGGGTCGATGTCTTACATACCGGGGCGATTGTGCGCGGGACCGGGACGATGGAGGTGCTGGCGCTGCCGGAGGGACGTTCTCGGTTCGTGTGGAGTGAGGATCTCGAGCTACCTCTTGGTCTTCTCGGCCGGATCGGCTGGCCGTTGGTGAAACCGGCTTTCGTTGCCGGGGTGCGGCGATCGTTACGCGCCTTCGGGCGATTGGTCGAGACAGGCACCCTGCCGCGCTAAGCCCCGCCTCACCCGGGATAATGGTTATCCACAAGCCCGCGCACAAGCGCCGGCTGGGCTTTCCCGGGGCGCCCGCCAGGCCCTCCGAGAAGATGAAGGGAAGGGGACTCCTATGGCCGCGATGAAGCCGCGAACGGGCGATGGCCCGCTCGAGGTGACCAAGGAGGGTCGGGGCTATGTGATGCGGGTGCCCCTCGAAGGCGGAGGTCGACTCGTGGTCGAATTAAACGCCGAAGAGGTCAAGAACCTTGGCGAGGCACTTACTGGCGCACTCCCGTAGGTCAGCAGGGCGTTACTCGCGGCGGGTCAAGCACCCCACGAGCAGTCCGGAACCTTCGACCAGCAGCGTTGGCACCCAGGTGTCGTCGCTACGCAAAGCCTCGGCTGTTTGCTTCACGGCCGAGGCTTCGGCGTCTCTACGGGCTGGATCGGCCAGCATGCCCTCCGTTCCCACTCCGGCGAAAACGACGAGCCCACCGATGCGCAGCAGACGTTGGGCTTGGGCCACGATCGCCGGATACTCCCCGCGATCGGCGTCCACCACCACCATGTCGTAGGCACCATCGGACATTCGGGGCAAGACATCAAGTGCTCGCCCGGCGATGAAGCGTGCGCGGGAGGGTTCGTGGCCAATACCGGCAAAGGCCTCACGGGCATAGCGCTGGTACTCGGCCTCCAGGTCGATCGTGGTCAAGGTGCCACCGGGTGTCATACCAGCGAGCAACGCGGCCCCGGACACTCCGGTTCCGGTCCCCACTTCGACGACGGCCTGGGCCTGGACGGTGGCGGCAAGGAAGGTCAGGATCGACGTGGCCGATGGTGGGAGGGCAATCAGCCCCAGGTCCTCGGCCCGGCGCCGAGCCTCAAAGACGGCCTCGTGCTCGATGGGCCAGGTCTCCGCGAATTCGGCCATGGCGGTAATCGTCGTCGAGATGGTGCACCTCCCAGGCTCACGGGCAGGTCGCATGCCCTGCCCGAGCACCGCCGATATGACCGACGGGCGATCGCAGCCTAGCCTTAGGGATGCACGGTTGGAATCGACGTGGAAGGCGGCGGGGCTTGTGAGCAGCGAATGGCCGCCAGGTGGCGACAGTGGACGGCCGATCCCGCCCGGGCCGCGACCACCCGCCGGCTACCCGGAGTTCGCTCGCTACGGGGCCACCCCTGCCGGTCCGCCGCCTAGCGCACCGGTGCCGCCCACGCGCACGCAGCGACGAGGCGTGGGCGTTTTGGGTGTCATCGTTATCGCCACCGTCGTCTCGCTCATCGTAGGAACATTCGCCGGGCTCGCGGGGTACGTCATCGGTCGCACAGTGGACGGTGGTGCGGCCACGAGCGCAGTGGCCCCCCTTCCAGAACCTGCATCAGCTGGTATCGACCCGATACCAGCTGACCAACTTCCCGAATCCATCGCGGAGATGGTCGGCAACGTCTTACCCACAGTTGTGTCCATCGCTATCGACAACAACGGTGGGGAGCAAGGCAGCGGCTCAGGATTCGTCATCAGGCCCGATGGCTACATCATGACGAACAACCACGTGGCAGCGCCTGCGGCCGATGGCGGCTCCCTGACAGTCTTTTTTGAAAACGGTGCCAGTGCAGACGCGCAGATCGTCGGGCGCAATTCCTCCTACGACCTAGCCGTACTGAAGGTCGACGCCCAGGATCTGCCGGTCGCCAAGTTTGGTGATTCCGATCAAGTGGGTGTGGGAGACCTTGCTGTGGCGATCGGAGCACCCTTAGGGCTCGAGGGAACAGTCACATCGGGGATCATCTCCTCGCTCGATAGGCCGGTCACTGCCGGTGGGCAAGGGGAACTCGCTTACATCAATGCGATCCAAACCGATGCGGCCATCAACCCGGGCAACTCCGGTGGGCCGTTACTCAACAGCGCGGGTCAAGTCATCGGGATCAATTCAGCTATCGCAACGTTGGCTCCATCGATCACTGGTGAAGCCGGATCGATCGGTCTTGGTTTCGCGATCCCGGTTAACTCTGCCCGACGCATCGCCGAGGAAATCATCGAAACCGGGGAATCGGCTACCCCGGTCATCGGCGTCACTTTGGATACCACCTACACCGACGGTGGCTCGCGGATCAGTGACATCACACCCGGCGGCCCGGCCGATGCTGCAGGCTTGCGCAGCGGCGATGTGATTACTGCACTCCAAGGTCGAGAGACCAGCGACTCCACCGAACTTGTCGTAGCGATCCGTAGCTATGCACCCGGTGACATAGTGCGGCTGGAATTCGAGCGCGGTGGTCAAAGTCGGACCGTGGATCTCACCCTCGGAGCCTCCGAGGACATCGGCTGACATGTTCGACATCGGTATCGGTGAACTCATCGCCTTAGCCGCCATCGGGCTACTTATCTTCGGCCCTGAACGACTACCCAAGGCAGCCGCGGACGCCGGACGTTGGGTACGACAGATCCGCGCCATGGCCACGAACGCCCGACAAGAACTCTCCGAATCCGCCGGCGTTGACCTCAATGGCGCAATGGACAGCGTGCGCGAATTCCGTGATCTGCACCCGCGACGGTTGGCATCGGACCTATTCGACGACGACACGTTCGGTGGTGCGAGCGATGCATCGAAGACGTCAGACCGGCCCGACAAGGCGGACAAGGCGGACAAGCCAGACAAGCCGGCACAGTCGTTCGATCCGGACCTGAGTTAGCCCGATCCGGTCGGGGAAAGCCCGAGTTGCATCCCAGCGAGCCCGCGAGGCTTGCTTGCCAGCGACTCGGCGATCGCCGACAACGCTGTGCTCGCTGGCGAATCGGGTTCGGCCAGCACAAGTGGCTCGCCTTTGTCCCCGCCTTCGCGCAGCCGGGGGTCGAACGGGATCCTGCCCAAGACCGGCACAGTGGTTCCCAGAGCAGAACTGAGTTGCTCGGCCACCAGATCGCCGCCACCGACCCCGAACAGGTCGAGTGGTTCACCGCAGTGCGGACACGGGAAAGAGCTCATGTTCTCTACAACACCCAAAACCTTTTGGTGGGTTTGTTCCGCCAACGTCCCGGCGCGAACGGCCACATCGGATGAGCCCAATTGCGGGGTAGTGACAACGACCAATTCGGCATGTGGCAGCAGTTGCGCGGTGGAGATCGCGATATCTCCGGTTCCCGGGGGAAGGTCCAGCAACAACACGTCTAAGTCGCCCCACCACACATCGGATAAGAACTGCTCGAGTGCGCGGTGCAACATCGGTCCGCGAAATGCGACAGGTGTTTCCACACCACCGGGCTTGAAAGGCAGCATCGAAATCACCCGCACCCCGTGAGCCTGCGGAGGCATCAACATGCCTTCGACCATGGTGGGCGGATTGGTAGCGCCAAGAATGCGAGGGATCGAGTGCCCGTAGACATCGGCATCGAGCAAACCGACCGTGAGCCCGCGTGCCGCCAAGGAAACGGCGAGGTTAGCCGTGACCGACGATTTCCCTAC
>DASYOJ010000306.1:0-2277 GCA_036007925.1 Candidatus Nanopelagicales bacterium | reverse complement strand
CCGATCACATTGGCGAGGTCGGTTTCGTCGGCGATGAAGAGTTGCTCGCTATCCACGCCGATGCGTGATGCGCGCACGGCTATCTGGTCGACGGACTCTTCACCGGAGATATAGAGCGCGGGCTTACCGGACTTCTCGGCGATCGAGTGGGAGACGGTGAGCAGCAGCGTGCTCTTGCCGGCGCCGGGTTCACCGCTGACGAGCAGCACTTGACCTGCGACCAGGCCGCCGCCGAGCACGCGGTCGAATTCACCGATGCCGGTGCTGATACGCGGAACGGGGCCTTGTGCGGTGACGGCGGAAACGGGTTTGGCCGCGGTGATCGGGGCGGAACCTTGAGTAGAGGCGCGTCGTCCGGGAGTTGGTGTAGTCGATGCGACTTCGGCGACGGTGCCAAACTGCCCGCACTTGACGCATTTGCCGGTCCAGCGCAGTGAGGCCGCTCCGCAGGCGGAGCATTCGTAGGAAGGCTTGGACTTGGCCACGTGCTGCGGGGCTACGGAACCGGGTCGGCTGGATGCGGGGCAAGGGCTGGATCGGTGGGGTTCTTGGCCAACAGAGCGTCACGCTTGGCGCACATCTCGGCAAGGACGTCGTAGGCCTCTTGCCCGATGAGGGCAACGATCTCATCCTTGGAACCGATGTAGACCGGATCGGGTGCATTGTGTGCCTCGGTGTTTCCCGTGCAGTACCACTGGAAATCGTGGCCACCTTCACCCCAACCCCGACGGTCGTATTCACCGAGGACCACCACTAACCGCTCTTTGCCATCCTCATATTCGCGGTCTTCGTAGGTGCGCCGGAGTGGTAGCTGCCAGCACACCTCGGGCTTGGTCTCGATGAAGGAGATGCCCTCCTTGTTGGCGAGGTGATGAAGTGCGCAGCCGTAGCCACCTTCAAAGCCCTCGGAGTTGTGGAAGATGCACGCATTGTCGATGACTCTTGTCTTACTTTGCCCGTCTTCTTTTTCGGTCCAACCACCCTTGTGCCCGAGATCGTGGTTTTCCCACATGTCTGGGGTGAGCTTCTCTACCCACTTGGCGACGCGCTTGCGGTCGGATTTCTCGGAGAAGTGCGCGCCGTGCGTGCAGCACCCAGCTTCAGGGCGACTGGGGTCAATGCCCTTGCAGCCGCGCCCGAAGATGCACTCCCACCGGGAGGTCAACCAGGTCAGGTCTGCTCGGATCAATTGATCGCTATCGGCTGGATCGACGAATTCGACCCACTGTCGGGGGAAATCCAAAGGCACTTCCGGCACCCGCTGAGCCTAGGCGAAACGCCTCCCGGCGGCCACGGCGCGGGGGTGTGCTGTGGACATAGGGTGGGACCGTGCGTATGGGCGTGCTGGACTTGGGCAGCAACACCGTGCACCTGCTCTTGGTCGATGCCCACTATGGCGCGGCTCCGATCCCAGCGTCGAAGCATAAAAAGCAGATCCGACTTTCCGAACACATCGACGCTGACGGCAACATCGATCGGGCGCTCATCGACTCGCTGGTGACCTTCATTGAAGAAGGCCAGGAACTCGCCGACGATCGGGGGGCCACCGAGATCATTTCTTTCGCAACCTCGGCGATCCGTGAAGCCGGCAACGGAGAAGCGGTCATCACCGAGATCCGCGAACGCACGGGTTTGACCATTGATGTGCTTTCTGGCGACGATGAAGCTCGTCTAACGTTCCTCGCCGTGCGTCGATGGTTCGGCTGGTCCTCCGGCCGGTTACTCGTCGTGGATATCGGCGGAGGCTCCTTGGAGCTGGCATCGGGCGAAGACGAGGAGCCGGATGCGTCTGTGTCATTGCCGCTAGGAGCGGGCCGATTGACTCGGATGTTCGTTTCAACCGACCCGCCGACAGAGGCGGAGGTGAAGGCGATGCGCAAGCACACCCGTGCGGCGATCGCCGATGCGATTGGGCCATTGCGCCGAGCCGGTGCGCCGATGTTGTCGGTGGCGACGAGCAAGACGCTCAAGCAGTTGGCTCGAATCGCGGGGGCACCTGAATCGGCTGAAGGTGCCTACCTTCGTCGCCGCTTGAAGTTATCCGACGTTCGGCAACTCGTAACCTTGCTGTCGGGTTTGTCAGTGAGCGAACGCACGAAACTGCCCGGTGTGTCGACCGGGCGGGCGGGTCAGTTGCTGGCTGGAGCGTTGGTGGCTGAGGCGTCGATGGACCTGCTCGAAGTCGAGGAACTCGACGTGTGTCCGTGGGCGCTTCGGGAGGGGGTCATTCTTCGTCGAATGGACGGCTTGCCCCGATGACTACCCAGGTGAACGTTG
>DASYOJ010000305.1:0-2361 GCA_036007925.1 Candidatus Nanopelagicales bacterium | reverse complement strand
CAGTAGCCAACGACTACCTCGTCGAGCAGGGCATCATCGCTGGCTAGCGACGGAGAGGGCGGGGACTTCGGTCCCCGCCCTCTTGCCTAGCCGCCCCATTCCGACCAACCGGGAGACCGCGTGGATGGTGTCACCAGCTGGCTTGACTACATGTCAAGCCGGACAGAACTGATAACCCAGGGCCTGACTCAGACCCTGGTGTACGTAGTGCTCGTTACGTTTACCGCAGGAATCACAGCGGTTGTCGTCGCGATCGCCACGATGCGTCACCCGTTCGCTAAGGAACTTGCTCTCGCGATCTCCTCGGTGTTCTTGACGATTCCCTCCCTCGCTCTGTTCACGATCTTCATTCCGATCGTGGGCTTGGGATTCACCCCGTCGTTCATCGCCTTGTATCTCTACGCGATCATGCCGATCCTGCGGAACACCTCGACGGGACTCGATTCAGTCGATCCCAGCGTGCTGGAATCGGCCAAGGGAATGGGTCTGACCAAGACGCAGGTGCTGATCAAGGTGCAGTTGCCCCTCGCCTGGCCGGTCATGCTGGCCGGTATCCGCGTGGCCGCACTGCTCACTGTTGGCATCTCGGCTATTGCCACCCTCGTTGCCGGCGGTGGACTCGGCGATTTCATCAAGAGCGGCCTGGCACGGTTGCCGCTTCCCAACTCTCTCGAAGCCATCTGGACCGGCGTCATCTTGTCGCTAGCCCTGGCCTTCGTGATCGACTCGCTGTTGCGCGGTGTCGGACGCTTCACCACCCCACGAACCAAGAAAGCCTGACGGGAGACACCACTGTGAATGTCGAACCGCTGATCAAACTCGAGAGCGTTACCAAGGCCTACCCGGGTGTCGAAGAACCCGCGGTCAAGGAGCTGAACCTCGAGGTATGCCCGGGGGAAATCCTCGTCCTCGTCGGCCCGTCCGGCTGTGGCAAGTCCACCACCTTGCGCCTGATCAACCGAATGATCGAGCCCACATCCGGGCGGATCATCTACGAAGGCGAAGACGTCACCAAGGGTGACCCGAACGAGCTTCGTCGTCGGATGGGTTACGTGATCCAGCAGATCGGTCTGTTCCCGCACCGCACGATCGCCGAGAACATCGCGACGGTTCCAAAGTTGCTGAAGTGGCCGAAGGACAAGATCAACGCCCGGGTCAACGAACTCCTCGAGGTCGTCTCAATGGATCCGAGCATCTACCGCGATCGCTACCCCTCCGAACTCTCCGGCGGGCAGGCCCAGCGCGTGGGTGTTGCCCGCGCCCTCGGCGCCGACCCCGATGTCCTATTGATGGATGAGCCGTTCGGGGCGATCGACCCCATCACCCGCGACCGCCTGCAAAACGAATTCTTGCGGCTGCAAGGTGAGTTGAAGAAGACGATCGTCTTCGTCACCCACGACATCGACGAAGCCGTGAAGATGGGCGATCGAATCGCCATCCTTCGTGAGCAAAGCGAGATCGCGCAGCTCGACACCCCCGAGCACATCCTCACCGACCCAGCCGATGAGTTCGTGGAGAACTTCCTGGGCTCGGGCGCCATCTTGAAGACGCTGACGCTGCGCAAGGTGAAGGACATCGAGCTCTCCCCGTTGGTGACCTTGAAGGAACCGTTCCAGCGGGATGAGGCGCTACGGCGCATGTCGGATGCGAACACGAACACAGCCGTCTTGTTGGACCGCAACGATCACCCGACTAGGTGGATCGATGAAAGGACACTCAACCGCTCGGCGTCGCTCGACCGCGCAGGTCGCCCGATCACCGTGCAGTTGCAGCCCGAGGACACCTTGCAAGACGCCCTGTCAGCGATGCTCACCTCCGCGGCAGGTATGGCCGTGGTGGTGGATGCCCGCGGTCATTACCTCGGCGGTTGCACAGTGGAAAGCCTTGCCCATCTGCTGATTGCAACAGGCCAGGAGAGTGCAGCCTCGTGAGTACGGCAGTAGCGATCGTCGCAGAAGACGCGGAGGCGAAACCGTCTCGGCGGTGGCGGGCTGATTCCCTGGACCTCATCGTCACGCCGGCGTTGTTCATCTTGCTCGCCACCTTGCTCATCGTGGTGTGGCAGTACTCCGATTTCGATCCGACCACCGAGCGGATCTTGGAACCGACGAAGCTTTTCCGGCAGTTCCAGCAGCAGTTGTATGTCGCCTTCTGGTCGACGGTGCTCGTTGTCGTCATTGCCGTGCCCATCGGCATCCTCGTCACGCGCGAGAACGTCCCGAAGATCAAAGACACTCTCGTGAGTGTGCTGGGACTTGGGCAGGCGCTACCGGCCTACGGCCTCATCGTGCTGTTCTTCATCTGGCTCGGCCAGGGCGCCACCACCGTGATCATCGCGCTGGCGACCTTCGCGCTGCTGCC
>DASYOJ010000304.1:0-1744 GCA_036007925.1 Candidatus Nanopelagicales bacterium | reverse complement strand
GGTAGATGCGTATGCAAGTTGACGAAACCAGGAAGCACGATGCACCCGCTGGCGTCGATGACCGTTTCCGCCTCGAAGTCCTCGACATCCCCGACGGCGACGATCCGGCCGTCGTCGATGGCGACTGCGGCGCTTTCGATGACGGAATCTTGCGCATCGCACGTGATGACGAACCGGGCGTTCGCGATCACGGTCTGGACGTCGGTCATCAGGCCAACAACCTCGCCGCTTCGGAGAGCACGCGGGTGACGGTCGCCGCGCCCTGCGCAACCACCGCCTGCACATCGTCGATGGTGATCGGTTCGCTGCCTTGTCCGGCAGCCGGGTTCGCCACGATGCACAAACTCGCGTACGCAAGGTCGCGCTCGACTGCCAGAACCACTTCGGGAACCCCCGTCATGCCGACCACGGTCACGCCCGCTGCCGCCGCCAAGCGGATCTCGGCCTTGGTCTCGAACCTCGGGCCCTCGTACGCGCCGTAGATGCCGTGATCGATCACGGCGACGCCGAGGTTGTCCGCGGCCTGCTTCCAGGTATGCCGCAAACGCGGGTGGTAGGGCTCACCCATGTCCACGTGCACCACCCCTTCAGGCGTGGAACCGTCGAAGAAAGTGATCGGACGTGCCTTGGTGAAGTCGATGAAATCGTCGACGATCACCAAGTCCCCTGCATCGGTCCCGACACCACCGACCACGTTCACCGCGAGGATCTCGGTCACGCCGAGATCGATCATCGCCTGGATGTTCGCGCGGTAATTCACCATGTGCGGGGGGACCGAGTGGTCGTAGCCGTGGCGGCTGATGAAGACGGTTCGCCGGTCATGCAGCGTCCCCACCCGCGCGCGGGTTGGTCCATAGATCGTTTCGACGGTGATGTCCTGCGGATCGCGAAGATCATCGAGGGCGTAGAAACCGGTTCCGGCGATCACGCCGAGCGCTGCACTCGTCATGGGCCGAAGGCTAGCGATGGCCGGGAAGGTCCTCGGGACCGAAACCATCGGGCAACAAGACGGACAACGGAGTCGGTCCACCTGCGCGGTCGATCAGCAGATCCGGGCCACCGTGTTCCCACAGCAATTGCCGACACCGACCGCATGGAAGCAACGGGCCGGGGTTCGGACCTACGCACGCGAACGCGACCAGTCGGGACTTGCGATCGGGCGGCGATGTCTTCACCAACTCGCTGACCAGCCCGCATTCGGCGCACAGGGTGGTGCCGATGGATGCGTTCTCCACATTGCAGCCCGAGACGATGCGGCCGTCGTCGGTGAGCGCGGCGGCGCCGACCGGGTGTTGGGAGTAGGGGGCGTAGGCATGATCACGGGCTGTTGCTGCTTGCGTGCGGAGCTCGTCCCAGTCGATGTCGCTCATGGGGCGCACGCTATTCCAGGTTAGGCCCTTAACCTGGAATAAGGACCTCGCTATTCCAGGTTAAGGGCCTGCCGCTAATCGATTCGAGCTATCTCCTGGCCCTGCTTGGCCGTGCCCTCTTCCTCGACGAGGCAGGTGATGGTCCCGCCGATCGGGGCCTCGACGTCCACGGACACCTTGTCCACCATGACCTCGGCGATTACTTGACCGGCCTTCACGGTCTCGCCAGTATTGGCGAACCAGGTGGCCACGACCCCTTCGGCATCGGGATCGTTCGACATCTCCGGGAACGTGATGGTTTCGCTCATGCAGTCACCTTCGCGATGGCGGCCTTGATCTTGTCCCGCGTGGGCAGGGCCTCGTACTCCAGCACC
>DASYOJ010000303.1:0-2961 GCA_036007925.1 Candidatus Nanopelagicales bacterium | reverse complement strand
ACCCGCGGGGAAAGGGTCGTCGGGTGCCAGCATGTGCTGGGACGTTCCAGTGATCCAGGCCCGACCGGTAATGGTGGGCACGATCGCATCGAATTCACCGACCGTGGTCGTCTCAATGGCGCGGCCGACGAAATGCGTTCCGAGCAGCGACTCGTTGATCAGGTCGCCACCTGTCGATAGCTCACCCCGGGCGACGAGCTGGGCTACGCGTGCGCTGGTGCCGGTGCCACACGGTGACCGATCGAACCAGCCAGGATGGATGACCATGGCGTGCCGTGAGTGCTGTGCAGTGCTCCCGGGCGCCACAAGCTGGACGTGGTGCACGTGATCGATCGCCGGGTTGAGTGGGTGAGATGGCGGACTACTGTCGTTGATCGCAGTCATGATCCGCATTCCCAAATCAAGCAATGCAGATGCATTCGTTCGGTCGAAGGCAGGAGCCGCATCACCGAGCGAATCGAGTTGGACGATGGCGTAGAAGTTTCCGCCGAAAGCCATGTCGTATGTGATGGTTCCGATACCGGGCACATGCACGTGGGCGTCGAGTTCGGTCACGAAGCTCGGGACGTTCTCGATGGTCACCGAGCGCGCCCGACCACCGTCCACCTGCACGCGAGCCACGACGAGTCCGGCAGGTGTGTCCAGGCGGATCACGGTCTCGGGTTCGTTTACCTCGACCATCCCCGTTTCAACCAACACGGTGGCAACCCCGATGGTTCCGTGGCCGCACATCGGTAGGCAGCCGGAAACCTCGATGTAGACCACGCCCCAGTCCGCATCCGCCCGCGTGGGTGGCTGCATGATGGCACCGCTCATCGCGCTATGGCCGTGCGGTTCGTACATCAACCAGGTGCGCAGATGATCGGCCTCGTTGATTACGTAACGGCGTCGTTCTTCCATCGTGGCGCCAGGAAGAGTGCCGACACCTCCCACGACCACGCGCGTGGGCATGCCCTCGGTGTGCGAATCCACGCACTGCCAGGTTCGGACCGATTCCACGTCGCGATGCTAGGTGAGTAACCGGTCTGGCCCGAGTCGAGCCTCGCGTTCGTCCACGTGATCCCCGAAGATCAATCTCGTCACAAGATCCGCGGTGCCAGCGGACAGAGCCGTTCCGATCATCCCGTGTCCGGTGGCCACCACGACCGGTGTGGCCGAGCGTTGTGGCAAGAACCCGATGTAGGGAGCTCCGTCGATGCTGGCCGGTCGCACCCCCGTCCACGGCTCAACATCGGCCACGCGCTCGGGCAAGTCGACGACTGTGCGCGCTCTTTCGATCAACCCGGCGATGCGATGCGCAACGATCTCGCGGTCGTCGGGCCCGGTTATCTCGTAGCGGGCGCTCAGGCGCAACCGGTCACCGAGCGGATTGAGTGCGGTTCGCTGATCCATCAGCAGCATAGGCCGAGTGGGCATGTCTTCGACGCCAGCAATCGATACCGAGTAGCCCTTGGCGGCGCGGATCGGTAAGTCCACGCCCAAGGGTCGAACAATGGCCGGTGACCATGCTCCGGCAGCGATCACGATGACGTCTGCGTCCTGATCACGCAGGTCGAGTTCGATTCCTTCCTCCCAGACAGCCCCGGCAGCCTCGCTACGCTCGCGCATCCGCAACCACAAGGCGGCAGGATCCACGCCAA
The DNA here is from genome assembly GCA_036007925.1 of Candidatus Nanopelagicales bacterium. GTDB lineage: Bacteria > Actinomycetota > Actinomycetes > S36-B12 > S36-B12 > S36-B12. The sequence continues at coordinate 1,321 of DASYOJ010000303.1, read as the reverse complement.
AGTCTTCGACGAGTTCGATAGCCGCCACCACCTGATCGGTGAGCCCGGGTTCGGCCCGCAACTCCTCGAAGGGGATGTCGCGGACGTGCACCCCGTGCGCTCGAAGATGTTCGGCCTCCTGCGAAGCGCTCTGGCTACTTGAGGTGAATACCTGCCACAGGCCGGGCCCGGTGCGGGCCAGGTTGCCCTCGGCCATGAGCAATTCGGCACTGCGATGCAGTAGCAGGTCCAAGCCAGGATGTAAGGAGGCGACGTTTGTAGCCGTGCACTTGCGGGCGAAGCCCAGCAGCCATGGAAGGGTTCCCCGGCCTGGCCGGGAGGAGAAAGCAAAAGCACCATCGGAGGTGAGTAGGGAGCGTATTCCGGCGCGCACCATGCCCGGCGCGGCGAAAGGAATGGAATGACTTACCACGATGTGTCCGGCGTTTTGTAGCGAGGTGCCGAATCGCGGTTTGCCGGCATCGACGACGCGCACCTGCGCACCACGTTCAGTGAGCATGGCTGCACAACTTGCGCCGATGATCCCGCCGCCGATCACCAGGGCGCGCATCGCTTAACTCGCCGTCAAGACAGGTGCCCAGGGATCGGCTGCTTCCAGCAAAGCGGCGAGGTGGTCGACGTCTGATTCCGTCAGGCTTGCCATAGGTGCGCGGGGGAAGCCAACTGCCAGCCCGCGCATGGTCATCGCAGCCTTGACTTTCGCGATGTAGTTGCCGTCCTCGATGTACTCCAGCAGCGGTACGACGGCAGCATGCACCTGCGATCGCTGCTGTGGGTCGAGCATCGCCACGTGCGCAGCCGGTAATGCGTTGGCCACCCCGCCGATCCAGCACTGCACGCCGGCGTCGAAGAACACCGGTGCTGCAGCATCGGCCCCGCACACCACATCCAACTCGCCGGCGTACCGTTGAAGAAGCACATCGATGCGCTCAAGATCTCCGGAGGCCTCCTTGATGCCGATGATCGCCGGATCTTCGGCCAACTCGTCCAGTGCATCGGTGCTGAAGGCGACACCCGTTCGCTGGGGATAGTCATAGAGCACTGTTGGCAAGCCGGCGGCACCCACCACGGCCCGGACGTGCTGGGCTAACTCGGCCTGGGTTGGAAGGCAGTAGGCCGGTGCGGCCACCATGAGTCCGTCGAGTTCGAGTGCCTTGGCCAGGAGCGCGTGGTCGAGGGCTTGGTCGGTAGACATACCGCCTACCCCCGCAAGGACCGGAACCCGTCCGCCCACGATCTCCGCGATCCGGGCCGCAACAACGCGGCGCTCCTCCAAAGACATCGCGTAGCCCTCACCGGTAGTGCCGCAGGCCACCACTCC
>DASYOJ010000302.1:0-2503 GCA_036007925.1 Candidatus Nanopelagicales bacterium | reverse complement strand
TAGCACGCTGGATAGTGTCACGCCTTATGACACGCTCTGACGGTCGCACTGCCGATCAACTTCGCCCGGTCACCTTTGAACGCTCGTGGTCTGAGCACGCGGAAGGATCGACCCTCGTTACCTTCGGAAAGACCAAGGTGTTGTGCACAGCGTCCTTCACCCCCGGAGTTCCGCGGTGGTTGAAGGACTCGGGCACGGGTTGGGTAACGGCGGAATACGCGATGTTGCCGCGCGCGACCACCACCCGGAACCAACGAGAGTCCGTGAAGGGCAAGCTCGGTGGTCGCACCCAGGAGATCTCCCGGCTCATCGGGCGCAGCCTTCGTGCCGTCGTGGACATGCAAGCCCTGGGTGAGAACTCGATCCTGATCGACTGCGATGTCTTGCAGGCCGATGGTGGAACTCGCACCGCCGCCATCACCGGTGCGTATGTGGCGCTTGTCGATGCGATCAGTTGGGCTCGAGGCGAAGGACACGTCACGGCCGATCCGCTCACCGATTCTGTTGCTGCGGTCAGTGTGGGCATCATCGACGGAGAACCGCGGTTGGATCTGCACTACGACGACGATGTCCGTGCGGAGACCGACATGAACGTTGTGATGACCGGAGCTGGCTCGTTCGTCGAGGTGCAGGGAACAGCGGAGGGTGACCCCTTCGATCGAGCACTGTTAGATCGCCTACTCGATCTTGCAGCGGTGGGTATCAACGACCTCACCGAGATGCAAAAGGCTGCCCTCGGTTCATGACACACCGCGTCGTCCTTGCCACGCGCAACGAGCACAAGATCGTCGAACTACGACGGATCCTCAACGATGCTGAGCTGGACGTCGAGCTCGTCGGAACGGATGAATTCCCCGATCTACCCGACGTTGCCGAAACCGGGTCCACCTTTGCTGCCAACGCGCTGCTGAAGGCCCGAGATGTGGCCTCGCGAACCGGACTCATCGCGATTGCTGATGATTCCGGGCTCAGCGTCAACGCGCTGAATGGGATGCCCGGCATCCTCTCGGCGCGCTGGGCGGGTAAGCATGGCGACGATCAAGCCAACCTGGACTTGGTGCTCGCGCAGTTGGTCGACGTACCCCAGCATCGACGCGGTGCAGCGTTCCATTGCGCTGCCGCTGTTGCCACACCGGAAGGAGACGAACGGGTGGTCGAAGGAGTTCTGGAGGGGAGCGTCATCGATGCACCGCGCGGAACTAATGGTTTCGGCTATGACCCGATCTTCACCCCGCACGGTTACGTTCTCACCACCGCGGAGCTGCGTCCGCAGGAAAAGGACGCCATCAGTCATCGTGGACAGGCCTTCCGCGCGCTGGTGCCTGTGCTTGTCGAGCTACTCCAGCAGCCCGATTAGTCACGCTGCCGATTGGGTGCCAGCAAGGAAGCGTCGGTGCTCACGATCGTGCACTCCCATGCACCGCGCGGTGCATGGACCATCACCTTGTCGCCCGGGCTCTTCCCGAGCAAAGCGGAGCCGAGTGGTGATTCAGCTGAGACCCGTTCATCGTCGAGAAATGCTTCCGCCGGATGAACAGGAGTCACCCACGTCTCGCCGTCCGGTAGACGAACCAGGGCGCTGACACCAAGGGAAACGGAACCGTCGAAATCCTCAGGGCTTTGTTCGAGCACCGTTGTCTCCGCGAGTAGGCGTTGCCACAGTTCGATCTCGAAGAGCAGTGCCTCGAAAGCGGCGACGTCTCGTTCGTCTCGTTCGTTTTCGACGAGGAGCGGCCGCAGTTCGGGGAGGCGTCGTTGCTCTATGTCGCGTATGCGCTCTTCAATCAGCGCCACCCCTTCTGCTGTCAACCGGGGATCCTTGCCCGGCTGCGCCCAACGGGGTGTCTCCAACTGCTCAGTTATGGCCACGGCGCCACTCCTTTCGGTTCGTCTGAGAGCTCTGTTGGTCGTGATCGAGCGGATGCAGGTCAGTCGTCATGGCGACTGCCGTCCCACGGAGGCTGGGCAGCGGTTGGATCTCGAAGGAACGTTTGCTGAATGGCGAACAACTCTGCATCGTCGCGGGTGTTGTCGAAGCGAACCCAGATCTCCACTTCCTCACCGCTCACGCCGCGCATTTCGTCGTAGATGCTTTCGAGTTGGCCGTCTCCGTCGATGTCGGTTTCGACGATCGTGGCTCGCATCCAAGACTCAGGCCCCACATCAATTTCCAAACCACTGAGAGTCCATTCGTCTGCTTCGCCGGAGGGGCGCAGTACGCCTTGGAGGCGTTCGAGCCCATCAACCGATTGGCTGACGGTGGCCAGAGAGGGGATCGCTACCGCCTGAGATGACGTGATGCCTTCGACAACGCGGGCCTGGATAGGAACTTCGGGGTCATCCAGGATGATGGCCAAACTCGCAACGACGATGGCGAGGGTGGCGATCGATGCGCCTACGGTCAGCCAGCTCAATCGCTTCGTGCCCCGGACGGAAGCCATACCGATAGCAAACCTGGGCCAGGTGAGGGTCCGCTGAAAGGATTGTGAAGACCGCCTTCAGA
>DASYOJ010000301.1:0-18266 GCA_036007925.1 Candidatus Nanopelagicales bacterium | reverse complement strand
GAGGATCGCGCTGATGATCACGCGGCTGCGCAGTTCGGCTACTTCGTCGTCTTCGCGGGCTTCCTGCTCGCCATCTTCTTGTGCTGGTTCGGATGCGCTGTAGCCGGTGGCTTCCACCGTGGCGATGGCATCGGAGATCGTGAGGCCCGCTGGCAGTGCGACGTGCGCACGTTCGGTGGCGTAGTTGACGGTGGCCGTTACACCCGGCATCCGGTTGAGCTTCTTCTCCACGCGCGCAGCACAGGAGGCACAGGTCATCCCACCGATGTCGAGATCGACTTCGGTGAATGTTTGCGTGGGAGTGGTCATCGATTAATCAACGAGCTCGTAACCGGCTTCGTCCACAGCAGCGACGACGGCTGCTCGTTCAAGCTCAGCAGCGCTGGTGACCGTCACGGGGGAATCGCCACCCTCGACGAGTTCGATGGTCACTTCCGTGACCCCGTCGATCTCCTGAAGTTCCTCGGTCACCGCGTTGACGCAATGGCCGCATGTCATTCCGCGCACGGTGTAGGTGGTTGTTGCCATGTGATCTTCCTTTCTCCTCGGCTAGCTCTTCACCAAACGCGCAACCGCGTCGGATGCTTCCTTGATTTTCTCCTCGGCTACATCTCCGCCCTCGACGAGCGCACCTGCCACACAGTGACCGAGATGGTCCTCGAGGAGCAGAAGGGCGACCGACTGCAGAGCTTTCGTGGTCGCCGAAACCTGGGTCAGCACATCGATGCAGTAGGTGTCGTCCTCGACCATGCGCTGCAGACCGCGCACCTGACCTTCGACCCGCTTCAGCCGGTTGACCAGTGCTTCCTTGTCGGCCGTGTAGCCGGGCATCGCGCCTCCCTCGTATACCTATACCCCCTAAGGGTATACCTAGGAGCAGGTGAGATCACCGTCGGGTAGTTCCCCCGCCAGGAGGTAGGCATCGACGGCCGCGTCCACGCACCCCGAACCTTCCTGGTAGGCGGTGTGGTTCTGGGCCTGCCAGGTAACCAGGTGCCCGTCATCGAGGCTGCGCGCCAGATCGACCCCCCACTGATACGGCGTTGCCGGATCCCCGGTGGTGGAAACCACCAAGATGGGCGCCGAACCGCGTGCCTGCACCACATCGATCTCTTCCCCAGCGGCCGGCCAATCCGCACAGGTCAACAGTCCCCATGCCAGGGCCGGGCCGAAAGTTGGTGCTTCGTCTTGCCAGTCTCGCGCTAATCGCAGCACGTCGGTGTCATCACCCTCGAATGGCAAATCGGCGCAACTGACCGCATAAAAGGCATCGGTCGAGTTATCCAGATAGCGACCATCGCCCGAGCGATTAGTGCGTTCGTCCACCAAAGCCAACAGTGCTGTTCCATCTCCTTGTTCCACAGCCTCGGTGAGCGCCGCCCGAAGCCGCGGATAGTCACCCTCGGGGAAGTACAGGAAAGACAACACCGCGTAAGAGCCCAGAGATTGCGTGAGTTCACGGCCATCACGTGTGGGTAGCGGGTTGGCGTCTAGGTCGAGCAGGAAATCCTGCATCTGCGTCAATACCTGCCCACCATCACCGGCGAAGGGGCACTCTTGTGTTGCTGCGCATTCCTGCGCGAAGTCCTCGATGGCCTGCTCGAAGCCGACTGCTTGACCGAAGGAAACCTCTTCTTGGCTCAGGTCCGTGGGTAACACTCCATCAAGCACCATTCGTCCGACGGTAGCGGGAAACAACTCAGCATAGGTAGCACCGATCGCTGTGCCGTAGGACTTGCCGAGATAGTTCAATACCGGTTCCTCGAGCACCGCACGTGCGATGTCCATGTCACGAGCAACCGAGACGGTATCCATATAGCGCCACAGTTCCGGTGCGTTCTGAGCGCACGCTTCGGCGATGAACGCCGAATCCTCGATGATCTCCTGCACCTCACGTTCGGTGTCCGGGGTGCCATCGGAGGCGAAAATCTCGTCGATCTGGGTGTCGGTAAGGCACCGGATGGGTTCACTCTTCCCCACACCGCGTGGATCGACTCCGATGATGTCGAACGATTCATGGATGGCCGGCGAGACGATGAAGTCCGCGGCCTTCGCGTAGTCGAAAGCACTACCTCCGGGCCCCCCCGGGTTGACGAACAGGGCACCGATCGAATCCCCGGTGGCGGGAACTTTGGTGAGCGCTAGTTGCACCTGCTGTCCCGTGGGGTCGTCGTAATCCAGCGGAACATTCACCTTCGTGCACTCTGCTCCCCCGCACTCGCGCCAATCGAGTGTCTGCTCGTAGTACGGCTCGAGCGGATCGGTCTGAATCGAGGGGCTTGGTGCGGTATTCGTGGGTTGGGGTGTTGGCGGCACTGCTTCTGGCGTACTAGAACAGCCGGCTGCCAGCACGCCGATCACGACGAGCCCGGTCAGCTTGACCCCGATACGCATAGCAGCAACGGTAACCCGCGACGTACCCTCCTCCTGTGGGACGAGCGGGCAAGGGCAAAGCCGAGGTGTCGGCCTCTGTCGAGCAGGCCGTCCAGCGTGGGCTCGATCTGCTCGATGCGTTCCGCGGAGTGCCGGCTGGGCGACGCGAGCTAGAACGCGAATCCCGAAACAGCGCTACACAGGCGCGACGCGCTCGACGCGCCTACACCGCTCGGAAAGTGCAAGCCCAAACGTTGACGATCGGCGGCACAGCCGTTGGTGCATCCTCTGGCACGGTCGGTGTTATCGACTTGCTGGCCACCAGCAGCGGGGAGTTCGCCTGGTTCGCCCTCGCTGCTGCGGGCGCGGTGGCTGGCGTGATCGGGGCGCGTGCCTGGCGACGCCTAGTCCCACCGGCACCCATCACGCCGATCGAGGCGCCGCCGGCAGTGATTCGTCGCGGAGCCATCGGCCATGAAGCGGTCACTCGGTACACGGCAGTGCGGGTCCAGGTCGTGCAAGTGGCCCGGGCCATTGAGCCACTGCACGCTGATGCGGCAGCGGAGATCCGATCGGCCGATGCGCAAGTTGCCCCCACCCTCAATGCGCTGGCCGATCGCCTGCGTGTTCTGGACGACATGTCCCGGCAGATGCCCGGTACCGCAACCGCGCAAACGGCCCAGACTTCAGCTCGTGCGGTGAGCGAGCAACTCGATCACGGTTCAGCCGGCTATGACGTCTTACTTGCCGCGGCCGCACGCCTACTGGCCGAACCGGCCATCGCCCATCCGGTTCCGGACGTCCTGGAGCCCGCATCATCGGCATTGATCGCTTACGCCCACGGCCTGCGCGCCGCATCACAAATCTAGAAAGGTTGAGCGTGGGATCGCTCAGCTGACTGCCCGGATCTCAGGATCTTTCAGTTGCACCATGGATGCCTCCAGAACGGTTCGCGGGCTTCCACCGGCAAACAACACGATCCGCTCGTGCTCGAGGGCTTCGAGTCGACGCACCGTTTGCTCGGGGGTGGAGGCACCGGCGATCTGCTCAACCTGCGCACGCATCTCTTCGTTGATCAACTCCACGTGGGCATCAAGCTGCACGGTCAGTACATCGCGAAACAAGCCGATGAGGTCCACCAGCGCCCTGTCGACCTCATCGGTGATCAATCGCTTACGACGACGCTTTTGCTCCTGGGCGAGTTCCTTCGCTTCACGGTCGTGGGCGCGCTTGAGCGCTCCACTGAGCCGGGTGACACCTTCCGCGTAGAACCGATCCTTCAAGAAAGCGCCTTCTTGCTCGTCAAGGCGATCTGCTCGCTCCTCAGCAACGGCCGTTGCCGCAGCGAAGACTTCACCGGCAGCGAAGACACAAGCAGAAAGATCGCGTAAGCCCATCGGCGCGCGCAAGTACTGCTGCCGTCGTTCTCGAGTTGCAGGGTCGGTGGCCAGCGCGCGGGCGCGCCCGATGTGCCCCTGGGCAGCACGTGCCGCGAAGGCTGCGATCGTCTCATCGACTCCATGCGATTCCACCAGCATGCGGGTGATGTCTTCGGCGCGTGGAGTGCGCAGACCCACATGCCGCACCCGCGAAGCGATCGTGGGTAAGACATCTTCCACGCTGGGGGCACACAAAATCCACACAGTGTGTGCAGTGGGCTCTTCGAGTGACTTGAGCAGATGATTGGCTGCATGATCGTTCAGCCGGTCGGCATCTTCGATAACGATTACTCGCCACATACTGGTGATGGGTGCCTGGGCAGCCATGGAGATCAACGGACTCACATGCTGCAGCAATAACTCAGAACCCTCGGGAATCTCCACGTGCACGTCCGGATGACCACCGTGCTCGGCCGTCCTACACGCCTGGCAATGGCCGCAGCCACCCTCAGCACACACCAGCGCTGCGGCAAAAGTGGTGGCAGCAAGGGACCTCCCAGAACCAGGGGGGCCAGTAATCAGCCAGGCATGTGACATCGCCGGGCCCGGCTCACCCCGAGTAATCGCTGCTGCGTCGCTGACGGCCGCCGAAAGGGTAGCCACCGCTTCGTCTTGCCCGATCAACGCAGACCACAAGGGCGTTGCGACCATCACTCGTCCGCCAACCGTGCCGTGACCTGCTCTCGGATCAGCGCAGAAATTGCTTCTGGCTCCTGCGCGGAATCCACAACGAGGTATCGATCTGGTTCAACGTTCGCGATGTCAAGAAACGCTTGGCGCACTGCTTGGTGATACTCGATGGGTTCAGATTCCAATCGATCTGGGCTTCCTACTCGACTCAGACCGATAACGGGATCAACATCGAGAACCACGGTGAGATCTGGGAGCAGCCCGTGGGTAGCCCACGTATTCAGCTCGCGCACCACATCGATCCCCAAAGATCGGCCTACCCCTTGGTAGGCGATAGAGGAATCGATGAAGCGATCGCAGACAACCACATTCCCTGCTTCGAGCGCTGGACGGATCACGCGCGCAACGTGTTCGCCGCGCGCCGCTGCGAACAGCAATGCCTCGGCTCGTTCGTCGAGCCCCTCGTACTCGTTACCCAAGAGCACGGTCCGAATGACCTCACCAGCTGGCGTGCCACCTGGTTCGCGGGTGCGCACAACATCGTGCCCGCGGTCCGTAAGCCATTGCGCCAACATGGCTTCCTGGGTGGACTTACCGGCGCCTTCACCACCTTCGAAGGCGATGAACGTCCCGCCCATAGCTACTTCGAACTCCCGGACCCCGCAGCGGTCTTTTTCTTGGCCGCCTTCTTCGTGGTCTTCTTAGCCGCCTTCTTCGTCGCTTTCTTGGCGGTGCGCTTGGTTGTCTTCTTCGCGGGCCCGCGAGCCTTACGCTCGGCGATCAGATCGCTTGCGCGTTCCAGACTCACCGTCATCGGATCGTCTACCACCCGCAGCGTCGCGTTCGTCTCACCATCGGTCACATACGGACCAAAGCGACCTTCGCGAACCACGATCAACTTGCCACTGCTTGGATCGGTCCCGACTTCACGCAATGGCGCAGCTGCTTGGCCTCGGCCACGACGTTGCTTGGGTTGGGCAAACAGGGCCAGCGCCTGCTCCAAGGTCACCGAGAAGATCTGCTCCTCTGTCTCCAGGGACCGAGAATCGGTCCCCTTGGTCAGGTACGGGCCGTAACGGCCGTTTTGCGCCTTGATCTCTTCGCTGTCACTGGGGTCGACACCCACCACGCGCGGCAGGCTCAAGAGTTTGAGCGCATCGTCGAGGGTTACAGCACTGGGTTTCATATCGCTCAGCAGCGATTGGGTACGGGGCTTGGCGGACTTCGGCGCATCGGCCGGGAGTTCCTCGCTGACGTACGGTCCATAGCGACCGGACTTGACCACCACCTGCAGCCCGGTCTCAGGATTGGTGCCCAGTTCCCGGTCACCTGAGGGCTCAGCAAGCAGCTCCTCGGCCTTCGCCGCAGTGAGTTCGTCCGGTGCCAACCCGACCGGGATGTTCGCGCGGATGTCATCGCGTTCGACATACGCGCCGTATCGCCCCACCCGAAGGGATGCGGTGCTGTTCTTGATCGGGAAAGTGGCATTACCGCGGGCATCGATCGATCCGAGATCCTCGGTGAGGACCTTAACCCCTGGGAATTCCCCATTGACGCTCGTTCCGCCGCGCCAAAAAGCTTCGAGTTGCTGAACTCGATCGATTTCGCCGCTGGCCACCATGTCAAGAACGTTCTCCATGTTTGCGGTGAAGTCGTAATCGATCAGGGCAGAAAAATGCTCTTCCAGGAGCCGGATGACGGCGAATGCCGTGAAACTCGGCACCAACGCCGAGCCCTTCTTCCACACGTAACCCCGATCCAAGATCGTGGACATGATCGAGGCGTAGGTGGACGGTCGACCGATACCCAGCTCCTCGAGTTTGGCAACAAGTGATGCCTCGTTGTAGCGCGATGGCGGCTTCGTGGCATGTCCCTCAGCAGTCAAGGACTCGACAGCCACCGACTGTCCCTCGGCAAGGTCTGGCAGTTCGCGATCGTTGTCGTCGTTGTTGACGTCTTTCAACGCCGCCATAAAGCCGGGAAAGGTGACAACGGTTCCCGATGAGGTGAACTCGACGTTGCGCCCATCGCCTGCAAGTGCCGTGAGCTTGATCGTGGTGGTGGCGGTCTGCGCGTTGACCATCTGGGAAGCAACCGTGCGCTTCCAGATGAGGTCGTACAACGCGAACTCATCTCCCACCAATTCACCGGCCACATCCGCCGGAGTGCGGAACGAATCCCCCGCGGGTCGAATCGCCTCATGTGCTTCTTGGGCGTTCTTCACCTTGCGGTCGTATCGACGCGGCTGGTCAGGAACGTACTCGGCTCCGTACAACTCGCGCGCCTGCGTGCGCGCTGCATTCAGCGCTTGCTCGGACAAGGTGGTGGAGTCGGTTCGCATGTAGGTGATGTAGCCGTTCTCGTACAAAGACTGTGCAACACGCATCGTCCGCTGCGCTCCCCAGCGAAGTCGACCCGAGGCTTCCTGCTGAAGGGTCGATGTCATAAATGGGGCGCGGGGCTTCTTCGACGCCGGCTTCTGGGTCACCGAGTCGACGGTGAAGGCTGTATCCGCGAGCGCCACTGCCAGCGCTTGCGCACCCTCTTGGTCGAGATGCACGGCACCTTCACGGGTCAATTCCGCGTTTTCGTCGAAATCGGATCCGGTTGCCACGCGTGCGCCATCGATGCCGGTAAGCCGGCCGGGGAACGGACCGGGCAGGAACTCCGCATCGATGCCCCAGTACTCCGCGGCGGTGAAAGCGATTCTTTCGCGTTCCTTATCGACCACCAAACGCACCGCGACGGACTGCACGCGCCCGGCCGACTTGGCTTCTCTGCCGATCTTCTTCCACAACACCTCCGAAACCGGATACCCGTAAAGCCGGTCGACTACCCGCCGGGTCTCCTGCGCATCGACCAGGCGCATGTCCAACTCCCGAGGGTGGTCCACCGCTTCGCGGATCGCTTGCGGGGTGATCTCGTTGAAGACCATCCGCTTGACCGGGACCTTGGGTTGAAGGACCTCCAGTAGGTGCCAGGAAATGGCTTCACCTTCACGGTCCTCATCGGTGGCAAGGAGGAGTTCGTCGGCATTCTTCAACGCCGCCTTGAGTTCCTTGATGGTCGCCTTCTTGGAGTCATGGATGACGTAAAAGGCTTCAAAGCCGTTGTCGACGTTGACCGCGAGCTTGGCCCAGGGCTGCTTGCGGTACTCAGCTGGAATCTCCGAAGCCTTCGAGGCCAGGTCACGGACGTGCCCGACCGAGGCGAGCACGGTGTATTCGTCGCCGAGGTACCCGGCGATCTTCTTGGCCTTAGCTGGCGATTCGACGATCACCAACGTCTTATCCGGCACCTACGTATCCTCCCCATCGGCTGCCGCCGGTCGTGGCGGGCAACGGAGTCTGACGGTAGGACACCACCGAATGTCAACTCCGCACCGCCCCCGAGCAGCCAGCTAACCGAGGCATTCCCCTACGGGGAATGACGCACGGGACTACTCGTCCGGAAATCGGAACGCGTTGGTTAGGCGTTCGCCTGCGCATGGTCCCCGACAGCGATCGGACGACGCTTGGAGATGACCACGGCCACCACCACGATGGCCGTTGCCGCGAGTGCGATCGCCCAACGGACGGTCGGGTTGGCACCATCGCCGATGCTCAAGGTGACGACGGCCGGCGCAACGAGGAGCGCCACCAGGTTCATGACCTTGATCAGCGGGTTGATCGCCGGGCCAGCGGTGTCCTTGAACGGATCGCCCACGGTGTCGCCGATGACGGTCGCCGAGTGCGCCTCAGAGTTCTTCCCGCCGAAGTGACCATCCTCGACGAACTTCTTGGCGTTATCCCAGGCTCCACCGGAGTTGGACAAGAACACGGCCATCAACACACCGGTAGCGATTGTGCCGGCGAGGTAGGCCCCGAGGGCACCAACACCGAGGCCGAAGCCCACGGCAATCGGGGTGAGTACCGCGAGTAGTCCCGGGGTGACGAGTTCGCGCAGCGAATCGCGGGTGACGATGTCCACGACCTTGCCGTACTCGGGTTTGGTCGTTCCCTCCATGATGCCCGGAATCTCGCGGAACTGGCGACGCACCTCGAAGATCACCGCACCAGCAGCGCGGGAAACCGCATTGATGGCCAGTCCGGAGAAGAGGAACACCACTGCCGCACCGATGATCAAGCCGACAAGGTTGGACGGGTTCGCGACATCAAGAACGCCGTAGTACTGGATGTTCTGTCCGACTTCCCCGATCGTTCCCCCGATAGCAGCCGAAGTCTTTTCTGCTGCACCGAAGACAGCCTCACGGAATGCCCCGAACAGTGCGGTTGCCGCGAGGACCGCAGTGGCGATGGCGATGCCCTTGGTGATGGCCTTCGTCGAGTTACCAACCGCATCGAGCTTGGTGAGCACCTCGGCACCTTCACCATCGACGTCACCAGACATCTCCGCGATGCCCTGGGCGTTATCCGAAACCGGACCGAAGGTGTCCATCGAGACGATCACACCCACCGTGGTGAGCAAGCCGGTACCTGCGAGGGCTATCGCGAACAAGCTGAGCAAGATGGTGCCTGCGCCGAGAAGGAAGGCGCCGTAGACAGCGCCGCCGATGATGAGCGCGGTGTAGACGGCGGACTCCAGGCCAAGGGAAACACCGGACAAGATGACCGTTGCCGGGCCAGTGAGCGAAGTCTTGGCCACATCATCAACCGGACGGCGATTTGTCTCGGTGAAGTAGGCCGTCAGTTGCTGGATGACGGCAGCGAGCACGATGCCGATGAACACAGCCGCGATCACGAACCACTGCGGGCTGAGACCATCGCCCACCTCAGTGGCGGCAATTCCGCCGAGCCCCTCGATCTCGCTCCAGCTGCTCGGTACCCACACGAATGTCGCAGCCACGACGAGTACTGCGCTAATGGCAGCGGAGATAAAGAAGCCTCGGTTGATGGAGGACATCCCCGATCGATCGGTGGGCCGCGGTGAGACAGTGAAGATGCCGATCACCGCGGTGATGACACCGATGGCCGGGATGATCAGCGGCAACACCAAACCAAGTTCGCCGAAGGCGGCGCTGCCGAGGATGAGTGCCGCCACAAGGACCACTGCGTAGGACTCGAACAGGTCTGCTGCCATGCCGGCGCAGTCACCCACGTTGTCGCCCACGTTGTCAGCGATAGTTGCGGCGTTTCGAGGATCGTCTTCAGGGATGTTCTGCTCGACCTTGCCAACGAGATCGGCGCCGACGTCGGCGGCCTTGGTGAAGATGCCGCCGCCAACACGCATGAACATCGCAAGGAGGGCCGCGCCGAAGCCGAAGCCTTCCAGGACCTTGGGCGCCTCACCCGCGTAGACGAGCACCACGAGCGCTGCACCAAACAGGCCAAGGCCAACGGTGAACATGCCGGCCACACCACCGGTACGGAAGGCGATACGCATCGCGCGTTGCTCACCGGATTCCTTGGCTGCCGCTGCCACGCGCACGTTCCCGCGGACCGCGAGCCACATGCCCATATATCCGGTGATTCCTGAGAACACCGCCCCCACGAGGAAGAAGATGCTGCGGCCGATGCGCTCGGAGTTCGTTTCGGCTGGGAGCAAGAACAGCAGGAAGAAGACCACGACCGCGAAAATGGACAGCGTCTTGAACTGTCGGTTCAGGTAGGCCGAGGCCCCTTCTTGAACGGCCCCGGCAATCTCCTTCATCCGTTCGGTGCCTTCGCTGGCGCTGAGCACCTCCCGCACCAAGACGGCAGCCACCACGAGGGCGGCAAGGCCGATAACCGCCACGATGGCCACGAGAACCACGTTGTTCCCGGTCAACTCGATCATGTCTCTCCTTGGTCTCGGCGACGGCCGGACCCATGCCCTACGACTAGGTAAAAACCTGAGTCCGCCTCGCGATCCGGCGCAGTCTACGCAGGCAAACGCCCCAATGCGGCCAGGGTCAGGTATTACTCAGCAGTTACAGCGTGGGATGCGCCACACGAGTCAGCCGGTCAGGGCGGTCTCGAGGGTCTCGTGGATCGGGATAACCACGTCCAAGCCGGTCAACGTGAAGACCTTGAGCACCCGAGGCGAGGTGATCACTAGGTCGAGCGACCCGTCTACCTCACGCAGGTGCTTCAGCGCGGTCACGAACACTCCCAAGCCAGTGGAATCCAAGAAAGTGACATCGGTGAGATCGACGATGACCCTCGCGGCTGGACCGACGGCACCTTCGACCACCTCGCGGACGGCCGGGGCAGTGTGGGCATCAACCTCACCGGTCACGGTCACCACCACAGTGCCGTTGTGATCCTGCGTTGTAACGGTGATGGGTGCCGGCGCGCTCACAGGTTCACTCTGGCACACCTCGGCACCACAATTGGGTGGTGTTTGACAATCAGCCAGCAACCCGCGCACTTGCGGCCTGGTCCGTGGATCGCCCGGAGTCCATCGTCGACACCCTGCACGTACCGGCACGGACGGGAACCCGCGCGCCGTGGCCATCGTGGGTTCCGCAATCAGCCATCGAGGAGTGGCGCTCCCACGGCATCGACACCCCCTGGGCACATCAGGTCGCGGCCGCCGAAGCTGCTCATTCGGGTCAGCATGTAGCGCTGGCTACTGGAACCGCGTCGGGAAAGTCACTTGCTTACGCAATGCCGATCGTCGCGTCGCTGCATGATGCATCGTCGTCGGTCTTTTCAGACCCGTGCGCGCTGTACCTGGCACCCACCAAGGCACTCGCGGGCGATCAACTGCGCTCGTGGGAGCAGCAGTCCCTTCCTGGAATCCGGCCGGCCGTGGTCGATGGGGATACCGATCGCGACGATCGAGCATGGGCCCGCCGCCACGCCAACGTGATCTTGACCAACCCGGACATGTTGCACTTCTCTTTGCTTCCTGGCCATGAGCGATGGTCCCGGATGTTTCGCAACTTGCGTTACATCGTTGTCGATGAAGCCCACGCTTATCGGGGAGTATTCGGTGCGCACGTCGCGCTCGTTATCCGTCGCCTCCGCCGGATCGCTGCGCACTACCGCAGCAACCCCACCCTGATTGCCGCTTCCGCAACAACGGGCGCACCGGAGCGCTCGGTGGCGAACCTCATCGGATCACCCGTGGTGGTGGTCACCGAGGATTCCTCCCCGGCTGCCGAACGGACCATCGTGTTGTGGCAGCCAAGGCCCACGGAGCGTTATCCCGCAGCATCCGCCACCCGTGATGCCGCCTGGCTCACCGCGAGTGCTGTGGATTCCGGCAGCCAGGTACTGACTTTCCTGCGGAGTCGGCGCGCAACGGAGTACGTCGCTGACCTGGTTCGCTCGAGCCGCGATGCCGACTCTTCAACCATCGCCGCTTATCGAGGCGGCTACCTCGCCGAAGAGCGCCGAGCACTGGAGTCGGGGCTGCGAGCAGGGACCATTCGCGCGCTGGCAACAACCAATGCCCTTGAACTAGGTATCGATGTGGCGGGAGTAGATGTCGTCATCACGACCGGATGGCCGGGCACGCGGGCGTCTTTGTGGCAGCAGTTTGGCCGGGCCGGTCGCGTGGATGCTCCTGCAGCGTCGGTCTTCGTTGCTCGCGAGGATCCACTGGATTCATTCATCGTTGAACATCCCCAGACACTCGTCGATGAACCGGTGGAGGAAACGGTCTTCGATGTGTCCAACCCGTATGTTCTGCGCCCTCATCTGTGCGCCGCGGCTGCCGAGATTCCGATTGTCGATCCACTGGAATGGTTCCCTGGCAACTCGCTGGAACTATTGGATGAGCTGACCGCGGATGGGTTGCTGCGGCGTCGTCCAACCGGTTGGTACTGGACGGCACCTACCCGCGCTCACGATCTCACCGATCTGCGCGGCAGCGGCGAGACCGTGCGAATCGTCGAGGCCGAGACCGGCCGGCTCTTGGGAACCATTGATGCCGCCGCATCACATCGACAGGCACACCCGGGGGCCGTTTACGTTCATCAGGGCATCACGCATGTGGTGGAGACCCTCGATCTCGAGGAATCCGTTGCGATCGTGGTTCAAGACGATGTGCAGTTCACGACCTTTGCTCGCGATATCAGCGATATCCGCATCGTCGACACTCAGCGGGAGTGGCATCGAGACGAGCTCACCATGGCGGTGGGTACGGTCGATGTCTCGTCGCAAACGGTGAGTTTCGAGCGGCGGGGCCTTGATGGAACCTCTCTAGGTGTTGTGGAGGTAGACCTTCCGCAGCGGGTGCTGCGCACACAGGCAGTGTGGTGGACCTTCACCAGCCACTGGCACGAACAGCGTGCACCTCGTGACCTAGCCGGCGCTGTGCATGCAGCCGAACACGCCGCGATCGGATTGCTTCCACTGTTCGCCTCGTGCGATCGGTGGGACATCGGTGGCGTCTCTACCGAATTTCACCCCGATACCGGGGCCACCACGATCTTCATCTACGACGGTGTCCCCGGTGGCGCCGGCTTCACATCCCGCGGTGCTGACATGGTGCGGCTGTGGATCGGCTCGACGCTGGATGCGGTGCGCTCTTGTCGCTGCGTCGCCGGATGCCCTGCGTGTATCCAGTCACCCAAATGTGGAAACGGCAACGAGCCACTGAACAAGGCCGGTGCCGTCATCGTCTTGGAGACGATCGCCGGTGCCTTCGGCCTTGGACAGTCGGATACTTCCGATCAATAGCCGGCACGTGCCCGCGCCCGGATTTCGGTAGTGCCGAGCCACGCTGCTAATCCACCCGGAGCGGCTACCTGGACCATGACGGTCACATCCACGCCCTGCCACGTGCACTCATCCAGCGATGCAGCATGAGCCTGTGCCGCGGTTGCCGCTGCACCACAGTCACCTTGTCGCGCCGCGGCCACAGCAGCAATATCGGCAACCATGGAGGCCTGCGCCCGCGCTATCGCCCATTGGCTCGCGGCCGCCGTCGCGCCGATCACCACCGCTAGGCCGGTCATGATCGCGAGGGCCAAAATCGTGGTGAAGCCATGTTCGGCTTCGACTACCCGCATTAGCTGACTCCGGCTTCCCACGGAACCAGCGCCCGTCGCTCCACCGGTATCGAAAGACCCGACAACAGCGGTCCGAGTACCGCGATTTCCCGGTGCACCGTCACCGTCACGCCCTGGGGGGTGGGCGCGACGGTGACGGTGGCATGCGGATGCGTCGTCGCAAGCGACGCACGCACCGCGTCCGGCGGGACACCACGGGCAATGTCCCGCGCGGCAGTGTGGACGGCGTCTTGCAGACCCAGAATGGACATCGCGACGAACACGATCGACATCGCGACGAGTGTTACCGAGGCGATCATTGGAATAGCGAAGGCGCTCTCGGCGATCACGTATCCGCGATCGTCGCGCGTGTGTCCGGGTGCAAGCACCTCTTCCTGCCGTGACATGGCGGCTACGCTCAGGCGCTCAGCATTGCTGAGAAGGCACCTTGCACGACCTGCCAGATGAGATCGCGCACCGCCTCACTGGTGAGCAGTTTGAGCAAGACACCGCCGAGCCCGGCCACGGCCACGGTGCCGACGGCATATTCAGCCGTGGTCAATCCGTCGTCGTCGCGGAGTCGACTCCACTTGCTGGCCTGCACCTGCGGCTCTTCTTCGATAACAGTTGTAGACATGACATCTCCCTCTCTCACTTGTCCGGCGCTACTCGACCATCGATGCGCCGACCACCACGGTGGCGCTTCATGGGTCATAGGTAGGAGATGCAGATTTCAGACTGTGGGTTTCGTGCACGCACCCTGTGGATGAATCACGCGGTCAACCGAACAGAGATTGCGCGAAGCCAGCAACAACCGGCACAACTCCCACCAGCAGGTAAGCCGGCAGGAAACACAGGGCAAGGGGCGCTACCGACCGCACTCCCGCAGAACGCGCAGCTACCTCCACCTGGGCACGATGCGCCTGGCGCATATCAGCTGCCGCAGCGTCAAGAACAGTGCTCATGGTTGAACCGGTTTGCGCTGATCGGATGACCGCACTCGCGATCGGTGCTAGTGCTTCTTCGTCAAGTAACTCCGCCCACGCAACGGTTGTTGGAGCACCGAGTTCCACTGAGGCTCGTACCGACTCCAGTCGCGATCGCACCGGGTCCTCCACCGCTGAGATCACCACATCGAGAGCATCGGGGACGCTGGCACCAGCGGCCACTGCGGCACCTAGGAGGTCGGCCACGATCGGTGCCTGCGCCACGATGTGGAGTCGTCGTTCTTCACTGCGGTTTCGTCGGCGCGAAGGTGCAGGCGAGCCGCTACGCGACTGACCCTCGCGGTGCACACCTGCCACGATGTGCAGCCGCGAGCGGACTCGACTGCCCAACCACACCCACATCGCCGCAACAATCGCGGCTGTTCCGATGATCACCACGAGCGTTCACCCCTGGGACAGCGCATGATCGACTCGCGCGACGATGCGTCGTGTCCACACCACTCCCGCGCCGGTCAACGCGGCAGCCACCAGGGCAATGACTGCACCTACTGGCGAGCCCACGAACCAGCCGATCGGATCAGCACCTAGCAGGTAGCCCATTGCAATGCCGATGACCGGTAGCAAAGAGAGCATTCGCATCGTTGCTCGTGGCGCGGCCAATTCACTGCTCAGCACCGAACGAAGCTCGAACTGCGCTTGCACGGACAGGGCCAGCCGTTCCACGGATGTCACGAGCCCGGCCCCATGGGTGGTTCCAACGGACCAGCACGCAGCCAATTGCCGCAGTTGAGCTGCCAACCGCGGGGTGTCATCGGCGTCGTGCTGCAAACCATGGGAAACCGATTCTGCGAATCGTGCCGCGGCTAGGGCCCTCGGCCACAGCGGCGGGTCACCCGCTGCCCGCTCCAACGCATCCCGCGGCGTGCTTCCCGCTCGAAGTTCGGCGGCCAATGCACGCAATGCATGCACCAGTCGGCGTTCGGGACTCAAACCACGAGATCGGCGCCTCCTGTGGGCTAACCAACCTGCGATATCGACTGCTCGCGCTTCATCATCGGGGCCAAGGCTGCGCATTCGAACAGCACCGGCGCTAGGGACCATCAGCCACACACTCCACGCCAACGCCATGGCACCGAGCAGACCGATCAACTCACGGCCCGCCTATCCACACTCAGGCCTGATCGCATCGCATGCAAAGGTTCGGTTGCGACGATGCCCCTGCGTTGCACTAATCCGTGGATTCCCTCCACCACCCGCGATCCGTCGCGTTGCCTGGCCACGTGCACCACCGCATCAATCGAGGATGCCAAGAGTGCGTGGATTGCTTCTCGATGCACCCCAGCGGTCAATCCCAACGCTTCGATACGAGCGGGAAAATCCTCCGGTGAATTTGCGTGCACAGTGCCGCACCCGCCCTCGTGGCCCGTGTTGAGTGCCATCAGCAGATCCACCACTTCCGGACCTCGCACCTCTCCGACCACCACGCGATCAGGTCGCATCCGCAGTGACTGACGCACCAGATCCCGCATCGTGACAAGTCCGGCACCTTCCACATTCACGGGCCGCGACTGCAACCGAACAACGTGCGGATGCTGTGGCTGCAATTCAGCCGTGTCTTCTACCAACACGATGCGTTCGTCAATAGGAACGAGCGCAAGGAGCGCACCCAACACTGTCGTCTTGCCGCTGCCGGTTCCTCCGGTAACGATGAAGGACGCCTTACGTTCAATCAAGTCCGTCAAAATGGCAGTTCGGTCATCGTCGATCGTTCCCGCGGCCTGAAGATCGGCTATCGACATCCCCGCTCGCCGTGGGATGCGCAAAGACACACACGTGCCGTCGGTCGAGATCGGAGGAATAACGCAATGCAGACGCGCTCCGTTGGGGAGCCGAGCATCCACATAGGGACTTGCCTCATCAAGGCGCCGCCCAGCCCAACTCGCAAGTCGGGTCGCGATCCGACGGACATGCTGCTCATCGTGAAACAACACACCACGGGATTCCAAACCCTGACCGCGATCTACCCAGACCTCTCCAGCGGAAGTGACCAGAACATCGGTGGTCTCCGGCTCTACCAGCAACTCCTCCAACGGTCCGGCACCGATCAATTCCTGTCGTACCTGTTCCACGACCGCCATTAACGCGGCTTCGTCTAACACCAGACCTTCGCTACGCAAGGCACGAACCACGTTCGCCGGAGACGCATCCCGGCCTTCGGCAAGCAAACGTGAGCGAACACGGTCGGTCACGGACAACACCGAATCCGCTGCAGATGGCGCGAGCGCGCTCATGCTGCACGCAGCCGATCAGTGCTGCCGCCGATCTCCTCAAGGATGAGGCGACAGGCCTGCGCATAAGCATGGGGTAGCGCAGGCAACTCTCCTTCATCTGCGCGCGTTGTCATCGACGGGACGAAGGGCAACGTGGCAAGGAATTCGGCACCTAATGCATGAGAAATGTCATCACTGTTGATCCCGCGTGGTGTGTTCGCTTGCACAAGAACAACTCGGGGCACTCTGGCTCGCAGCCATGCGTACCGGCGTGCGGCAGCCGCGGTTGGACGCACATGATCACCGACGATTAACACCGCCGCTGACGCTTGCTCGAGAACAACGCTGAGGATCTCGTCATGCACTCGAGGGCAGTCCACGAGGACAAGATCATGTGATCGACGTGCTGAGGACAAAACCGCTGCCATCGTCTCGACAGTTGGACCGTGTTCGATTCCAGTTCCCTCCCGTGCACACGACAGGATCGAAACGTCGGCGATTTTCGGAAGCGCGGCATCTAGGTGACCAGCCGGCAGGTGTCCGCTGACGTTGCGCAGATCCGACCAGCGGGCTCCGGTAGCTTCTTCAGCGCCCATGAGGAGGTCGATCCCACCGCCCCAAGGATCGGCGTCGATCACCAAACTTCGGGATCCTTGTTGGCTGCCGACCACCGCCAGGTTCGCACTCAAGGTCGAGGCACCGGCCCCACCACTTCCGCTGAGAACGGGAACCACCACACCGTTACGCACCGGACCCTCGGCGCACTCCCGAAAGGCATCAAGTAGCCAACGCTCACCGTCCGGCAGCTCCACAACATGTTCGGCACCGAGTTCCACCGCGAAGCGCCAGATGTCACGTTGTGTGGCGGTGTCTAAGGCACCTGTTTCCTCGGTGTCGACGGAGTTCGTCGGCGAGCCGTGGACCACGATCACCCGCGCTCGTCGACCGGGTATCTCCTCGACTATCGCGTCTGAACCAACGATCACTAATGGTGCCGTGAACCAGTGTGTCGAGGCCGATCCGATATCGGAGGCGACATGCACTTCCAAAGCTGCGCTCGAAGCCAAACGCACCACCTCGTCGATCAAAGCCAGCGAGGAAGATATAAGCAGAGGTCGGTCTTGTTCTGTCATCAGTGTCATGCCGCCACTGTGCGAGGTGGATTACCCCTGCGGGAAGACCCGGATTCGGCCCTGTGGATAACTGATTCGCGTGAGTGTGGATCGCATCGTTCGTTCATGCGCCCCAGCAGGTACCGTGGAGACATGCCCGCTGCGGCGTTCTTTGATCTCGACAAGACGATTCTGGCTAAGTCCAGTTCCTTCGCCTTCGCGCGCCCGTTCTACCGGGAGGGGCTCATCGGGCGTAGCGACGTCGTTCGTAGTGCCTACGCGCAATTCGTCTTCCACGCTTCCGGTGCCGACCACGATCAAATGGAAACAATGCGCGAGTACATGTCCCAACTCGTGGCCGGCTGGGACGTCGAACGTGTCCAGCAGATCGTCGCCGAGACCCTCGATGACATCGTCGATCCGATGGTCTACGAGGAGGCCGTCGAACTGATCGAATCGCATCGTCTTGCCGGATTGGACATCGTCATCATCTCTTCCTCGGGTACCGATGTTGTCGAACCGATTGGTGCCCGCCTGGGGGCGGACCTAGCTATCGGCACACAGGTGGCCATCGA
>DASYOJ010000300.1:0-10291 GCA_036007925.1 Candidatus Nanopelagicales bacterium | reverse complement strand
CTTGCTACGCACAAGTGAGAAGAAGAGAAGGCGCGGGTACATGACCGACAACCAAGACCTGACCATCGCACGCCATCTCGCGCTGCGGCTGCGCGAATTCGGTGTCACGGAGGGATTCGGCATCGTCGGGGACTACGTCTTGAAGTTCGTGGACGCCCTCGACAAGGAGGAATTTCGAGTCCTCAACACCACGGACGAGCAGGGTGCCGGCTTCGCAGCCGATGGGTACGCCCGCGTCCGCGGCTTCGGCGCAGTCGTGTGCACCTACGGTGTCGGTGGATTGAAACTCGCGAATGCGACAGCGAATGCCTGGTCTGAGCGGGTGCCGCTCTTGGTGGTCAGTGGCGCTCCAGGTGTTTCCGAGCGGGAGAACGATCCAATGCTGCATCACCGCATCAAGGATTTCGACACCCAGTTTCGTGTGTTCCAGGATCTAACGTGCGCTCAGGCCGTCCTTGACCACCCACACTCCGCCGCAGAAGAAATCGACCGCGTCATGGCACTCATGGTGTCCGAACAGCGTCCCGGTTACCTCGAAGTTCCCCGCGACATGGTGGGCCAGGTCATCGACCAGTCGGAGTCAGCGCTGCGCATCCATCGGCCGCCGGCTGACCAAGAGGCGCTCGCTCATGCGATAGCCGATGTCGTCGAACAACTGCGTGATGCGCGAACCGCCGTCATTCATGCCGGAGCCATGGTCCAACGACGCCAACTTGTGGACTCCCTCCACCGCCTGGCCACTGGATCGGGGATTCCGGTGGCAACGAGTTCACTTGCCCGAGGAGTCTTCCCCGAACGACACGACTTGGGCCTCGGTGTCTACCTAGGCGCCCTCAGTCCCGAACAGATCGTGCGTCGTGTCGAAGATGCAGACGTCCTGTTGAGTCTCGGGGTTTTGCAAACGGACCTCACCCTCGGTGCTTTCACCGCACACATCGACCACGAGCGCGAGATCCTCGCAACGGACACGGACGTGACGGTCGGCTATCGCACCTACCGGGACGTGCCCTTGTGGGCATTCATCCCAGCATTGGCGGATGCACTCCAGGGTGAGTCGATCACCATCGACCACACACCTCTGCCTGCAGACGAACCGTATGTCCCCTCGCAGGAGGTGCCCGAAGTCGCAGATGTCGTCCACGCCATCGAAGTCCACCTCGATGAGCGTCACTGCCTACTCCTCGACCCAGGTGAGGCGCTCTTCTCCGCGGTGGATATGCGTGTTCCCACCTACGCCCACGCCAGCGCGTACTACGCAACTATGGGATACGCCGTTCCAGCCGCGCTGGGCGTCGGCAAGGCCGATCCCGATCGGCGTCCAGTGGTTGTGGTGGGCGACGGCGCTTTCCTGATGACAGGCCTCGAGGCAGCCGCCTGCGCTTACAACGGGATTTCGGCCATCATCATCGTTTTGGATAACTCCGGATACGGCACCCAACGACCGATCGTGGATGGCCCCTTCAACGACATCCCCACGTTCGCCGTCGATCGCCTCCCGGAGGTCTTCGGCACAGGTCGCGGGTTCGATGTGCAGACCCGGGCGGAACTCGACGCAGCGCTTAGCCAAGCCGTCGACTCCGACGAGCTTTGCATCCTGCGAGTTCACCTTCCGAAGGACGGACGCAGCCCAGCGCTCGAACGTTTGGGAGAGGCGCTACGAGCACGCGCCTAGGCCGCCTTAAAAAAACTTACCGACCGCATCGAGCACCGCCGACTGAACAGCGCGCCACTCCTGCGGGCCACTGGTGTCCTTACAGGCACGTCGATACACCGCAGCACCCAACATTTCGATATCCCCATGACCAGCGCCGGGGATCACTTCAACAGATCCGGGGCGATTAGCTTCTAGGAAGCGCGTGAGTTGCCCGTCCCTGTTGCATGGACTCGGTGGTGCCATGACCGCCCGAATGGGCAGCGACGCGAGTCCAGGCCAGGCCTTTTCGATCAGGTGGTTGGGGCTGTCGTTTCCATCCACGTAGACGAGGCCGCGAACATCCACACCGCTATCCACTAGCCGCGGCGCTATCCAACTGCCCGCTGCCGCCCCAGCCGAGTGGCCGACGATCACCACGGGCCCCGTCATTCGTCCTGAATCGATCAAGCGATCGGCGATGTGCTCCAGATGGCTGCGCGAGTTCATCAATACGGGCAATAGGCGCGGAGCCACGGCAGGGCGTACGCAATCCCACCCTCGTCGTTGGCACGCCTCACTGAAGGATGCCAAGTGTCGTGGCGCCCGGGTGAATCCATGCAGCGCGACAACGGTCGCCATACCGATACTGCTCAGATGATCGACGTCGGCCGCAGTGGCAATCCTGCCGCGGTGTACACCGCGTCGATGAACTCCGCCTGCACTACGGCATCGTCCGCGTCGGAGTAGATCGGCGCATCGTTACGCACGTGATCGGCAAACGCTTCAAGTTGGTAGGTATACGACGGTCGCTTACCCATCTCTTCAGTCCTAGTCTGACCATCGACCGTCACGTCGATCCGATCATCAATGGAGGAGACACAGAAGTTGTGCGCGAATGCCTCGCCCCTATCGCCAACGATCCGCATCGAGAAGTTCATCTCCGGGACGACGAAGCTCGTAGTGAAATGCGCGCTCAGGCCCGACGGATAGACCAAGTCCGCTTCCACCGTGGCATCCATTCCCGCGATGTCCTCACGCTCGATAGCCGTCGCAGAGACGACGGAGGGCTCCCCGCCGCCGACTGCACCTAGCGTGCGCAGCCCGTGGATGGCGTAGCAGCCAACATCCATCACGGCACCGCCCGCAAGTTCCATGTTCCAGCGCGGATCGTCCGGGTCGGTGAGCGGGAAGGACATGTTCACGTCGACGTCTTTCAACTCGCCCAACTCGCCGGAGCCGGCGATCTGTAGCATTCGGGCGATTACCGGGTGGTACCGGTAATGGAACGCCTCCATGAATTTCACATTCGAGGCTGCCACGGCATCGCGCACCGCGCGGGCCTCCGCCGCATTGCTCGCCGATGGCTTCTCGCTGAGCACATGCTTGCCCGCCGCGATCGCCCGCAGGTTCCACGGTCCGTGCAGCCCGTTCGGAAGCGGGTTGTAGATCGCCTCGACCTCAGGATCGTCAATCACGGCCTGGTAAGAATCGAGCACCCGCTCCACATCGCTGTCGGCGGCGAACCGCTCAGCCCGGCTGCGGTCCCGAGCGGCTACGGCCACTAGGCGGTGGCCGGTGTCACGCGCCGGACCCACGATGGCCTTATCGCTGATACGTGCTGCTCCGAGTACTCCGATTCGCAAGGGTTCCATGACGCTGAACCCTAGACTCCGCTCCATCTTTTCCTGGCCGGCGGGAGGGCGCAATGAGTGCCGCAGGGGATCGCCTATCCAGTTTGCTCGCCTTCGACTTTGAGACTTTCGACTATCGCGATGCCATCCGCGGTTCCGTGGTTACCGCCGTGGTTGCGTCGATCGCCCTGATCCAGGGAGATCCCAAGGCCGCTATCCCGCTTTCTATCGGCGCCGTCTTCGCGGCCGTGAGCGAGGCAGGACAGCCCTTTGGCGCTCGGTGGCGCACGATGGTTACAACGACTGTGGCTTTGATGGTCGCCGCCTTCCTCGGGTCGATGCTCTCCGAGGCGGTTTGGCTTGCGATCGTGGTCACCGCACCAGTCGCGTTCATCTGCGGACTTGCAGGTTCACTCGGAAAACGGGCGGGAGTTACCGGCCTCTTGGCTTTGGTCGTTTTCTCCATTTACGTCGGGATACCTGTTCCGATGGACGATGCGACGCCTACGGCGACCCTGATCTTCATCGGTGGAATCGTTCAAACAGCGGCAACTATCGCGATGGGGCTGATTCGGGGGCAACACCGTGAAGCATTGCCAGATGCACCGACTGCTCCCGTGCGCGAGCGGATTCGAAACCCGATCTTCATCGCCCACGCATCGCGACTCATGGTGGTCATGACGATCGCAACAGCCATCTCGGAGAATTTCGACATCCCACATCCCTATTGGCTGCCCATGTCCGTTGCATGGATGAGCAAGCCCGACCACGACGGCACAGTGGATCGGGTCACCCACCGCCTGACGGGAACCGCTATCGGATTGCTTCTCACAGCGGTGATCGCTTTGGCATTCCCGTTGTCCGAGGGTGGCTATCTTGCGCTGTCGCTCTTCGGGGCAGCTGTTGCCATCGCCTTCATCTGGGTCAACTACGCGGTAGCGGTGGCCGGCGTCACCACGTGGGTGATCGCACTATTCGGCATGATCGGTGACCCGGTTG
Organism: Candidatus Nanopelagicales bacterium; assembly: GCA_036007925.1. Lineage (GTDB taxonomy): Bacteria > Actinomycetota > Actinomycetes > S36-B12 > S36-B12 > S36-B12. The sequence goes on along the minus strand of DASYOJ010000300.1, from coordinate 6,028 downwards.
TCCAGACCGTCGGCGTCAGGCTCCTCGCGACCTTCGCTGCTGCGGCCCTGGTTCTGCTCGCCGCGTTGGCGTTTACCGGACGCAACCCACAAGAGCGCAAGCAGTCCCAGAATTGAGCCCACCACCATTGCTACGCCCAGTTCCAGCACTACTGGCATCTGCACCACCACCAAGGTGGTGGACACAAGGGCACCGACCCCCATCCCCACAACCCCGAGAAGTGCGGCCGCGGATCCAGCGGCGCGCGGGAACGGATCAAGACATAGCGCAGTTGCATTAGCGCTCACCACCCCGACCGTCGCCATCGCTACCCCGACGGCGATGGATATGACAACAAGGTTCGGGCCGACGATCGCAGAGACGAGCATGGTTGCTGAAGCAACGGACTGCACGATCACGAAGGCAACAATCAACTGCATGATGGAAAACGAGTTCAACAGTCGTCGGTTTAGTTGCGCTCCTGCCGCGAAGCACAGGGCAAGGGCACCGAATAACAGTGCGAACGCGAACTCGCTGAGTCCGAAGAAGTCGATCATCACTTCGGGGGAAGAGGAGATATACGCGAACAAGACGACGTAGGTGCTACCGGCCAGGATTCCCGGTGCCAAGAATTGGCTGTCGCGCAGCAGCGATGCGTAGACCCCCATGGCACGCGAAACACCGTGGTCAGTTCGCGAGGATGGATCCAAAGTCTCCGGGAGTACCGATGCAGCGGCCAAGCACAGCACACCGAAGATGGCGAGGAACCAGAACAACCACCTCCAGGAACCCAACTGCAGCAACGCAGCCCCGAGGGACGGCGCCAGCACCGGTGCAAGCGCAAAGACCATGACGACGATGGACAGCGCTTGGGCGAGCGCCTTACCGCTATACAGATCCCGCACGATCGCCCGAGCGATCACCACACCAGCCGACCCACCCAGCGATTGCACGAATCGCATGGCCAGGAATGCTCCGAAGTTGGGGGCGAGCGCACAAGCAACGGAAGCCACGGTGAACAGCACAAGGCCAGCAATCAACGGCCGTTTGCGTCCGTATCGATCGGAGAGCGGCCCGTACAGGATCTGCCCCAAGCCCAGTCCCAGCATTGCTGCCGTGAGGGTGAGCGGCACGGTGGACAACGAAACACCCAAATCGGCCGCAACATCGGGGAATGCTGGCAAGTAGAGATCGATAGCCATGGGGCCGAAAGTGGTCAGTGCCCCGAGAATGACCAGCGAGATCGCCCGCCCTCTGCCAACCGTCAAGCCCTCGCCTCGCACCGCCTCACCGTAGGGCACGCCTGACGGCGCGACTGCGCCTACAACCACGGAGGGTAGGTGGACGGCAGGTGACCCGCGCATGAAATCCCAGTCAGCTGCGGCCAACGTCCGCAGATCAGTTCATTGTCGGGTCGCATCAAGCCGCTTCAACAGTTACCGTCGAGAGCATGATCATTAGCCAATTGCGCAGCATCGGAATCAACTCCACCGTTCTCCAGGGCCTGGGAATCGCCAGCATCGGCGGCTCCATTGCCATCTGGAACCTGCGTCGCCTATCCGGCGATGCCGCACACGCCGAGCGTTTCGGCATCTTCGTGGGCCTTTGGGCGCCAACTTTCTTCATCATGGCCAATGAGGCCGCTGCTCAGGAGAAGGCAGAACAACTGGCTTCGTAACTGCCACGCACCTCGTAGGGTGCTGTGGTGGAGGCAAGCACGCAGGTCGAACGGTCAGCGCACGACCTTCTCATCGAACTCGTCCGTATCGACAGCGTGAACCCAGGACTCGTCCCGGGTGCAAGCGGCGAATCGCGAATCGTCGCGCGACTCGATGAGCGTTTGCGAAATTCGGGTTTCGACACCTCGGTTCTCGTTGATAGTGAACATCCAGACCGCCCGAGTTTGGTCGCTATCGGCCCAGGGACGAAGGAAGCACCAACCATCGTCTTGAACGGCCACGTCGACACCGTGGGCGTTGAGGGCATGGCCAACCCGTTCGAACCGAGGATCGAAGCCGACAAACTGTTCGCGCGGGGCGCAGCAGACATGAAGGCCGGTATTGCCGCCATGGTCGCGGCCGCTGAAGCAACTGTGGCAGCTGGCTCACCCGTGCGCCCAGTACTCGCACTCGTTGCCGATGAGGAGGACGCCAGCATCGGCAGCGCCCAGGCAATCGCCACACTTGCCGACACGCACCTCACTGCCGACCTGTGCTTGATCGCTGAGCCCACCGATCTAGCTATCTGCCGCTCGCTTCGCGGGTTCGGTGTGGTCAAGGTGCAATTCCCCGGTCGCGCCGCTCACAGTTCCCAACCAGAAAACGGCATCAACGCTGTCACCCACCTTGGTGGCCTTTTGCACCGTGTGGAAGCGCGAGCAACCGAACTGCGTAAGCACGGTGGAGACCTCATGGCGACATCCGTAGCCGGCGGTCAATCAACATTCGTCATCCCAGATTCGGCCGAGTGCATTGTGGAAATGCGCACGCCGCCAGGCCAGGCCGGCGCGCAGGCCCTCGATGAGGTCACCGCGCTTCTCGACACCGATTGGGGTGCACGCGCGCAATTGCTGCTCTCCCGTGATGGTTGGCAGCTCGATGGCACCGGCCCTGCCGCGGAATTCGCGCACACTCTGGGAACAGAACTTGGCACTGGTCCGACATTCGACGCCCCGTACTGGATGGAGGCACCGATGTGGCAGGAGTTTTGCCCCACCTTGGTATGCGGACCGTCCGGTGGCGGCTTACACGCCGTCGACGAATGGGTGGATCTCCAGCAAGTGCGCGCCTTCGCGAACTCGTTGGCATCGGTGCTCACAAACTGGCACAGCGGCTCGCAGTAAGCAGCCTGATCGCGCTCGAACATCTCCTCACCCGGGTCAGCCAACCCGCAGCGCTCCCACGAGACCCAGTGCCAGCAATCCCGCGGCCATCATCGATAGTCGAAAGGGCCAGGCCGTGGCCAGAGCCCGACGCACTCGCACCGAAGCAGTTGTTGAGACGGCGATGGCCAGGCCACCGGCGGCAACCGTCAACCACATGGCCGAGGTACCGCCCTGCCAGATCAAAATGGCCGACGAGAGAGTGGTCAGGAATACCAAGACAGCAGCCGTCACTGCCGTCGGTAGTCGTTGCGGCAGCCCTCGGATGCCCTCCGCCCTATCGCTGTCCACATCCGGTAACACGTTGGCGAAGTGCGCCGATACCCCCAAACTCGCACCGACGAACATCACCCACCAACCGGGCCACGCAGGTGGCTGCGCGCTCAAACTCACCAGCGTCGGCAGGGCAGCGAAGCCGGTTGCGTAAGGAACGGCAGAGAAGACGGTGGCCTTAAGCCCTGCGTTATAGGCAAACCCAGAGAACAGAAACACCGCCTGCCACAGACCCACCCAAGGACTGACAAGGAAGGACAACCCCAGCGAAATCACCGAAGAGGCGACCACGACCGCCCACGCCATTGACACAGAGATCGCTCCCGTCACAAGCGGCTTATCGGTCCGACCAGCTCGCCGGTCCCGCGCCACATCCACGATGTCGTTACTCAGGCCGATGGCAATCTGGTTGAAGAACACAGCAACGACGACCATGACCGCATGCGCTACTGGCACTTCGAAGGCAATCGCCAACAACAGCGTCAAGCACGTTACCGCGAACGTGGGAACCGGATGGCTCGCCCGCACGATGGTGACCGGCATAGTCATTGCGCCAAACGGTTGACAACCACACCGAACACTGCGGGGGCTCTGCTCGCCAGCGGCACGATCGAGCGACGCAGCGGCGAGGACGCCAACATCACCAAGCCCCGAGTGAGGAGTCGGAACTCGCGCGTGACTGCTCGCCACCGTTTGGGATAGGAGACTGGTTGGCCGCTCTGCAAGGCGATGATTGCCTCGCGCGCTTGGGCGAATCCCACCCGCAAGCCCTCCCCGGTGATTGCATCGACGTAGCCAGCGGCATCACCGACCAGGAGCACGCGACCCACCTGCGCCGAATGCGCCCGGTAAGGGAAGGGACCAGCTCCGCGCAGGCTGGACGCAGCCGGAACTCCGTTGAGTTTCTCGCGCACCTGCGGAACCCGGGCGATGGTCTTCTCCAGGTTGATTCCCTTCGGGCCCAGCACGGCCACTCCAACGGTGTGGTCATCGACCGGCGTGATGTAGAGCTCAGCGTCCCCCGCGTAGTAGACCTCGATCATCGAATCCCATGGCGCACGCTGGAAGTGCTGCCGTAGCCCGTACCGGCGCGCGCGCCTCGAAGGCTGCGCAACCAGGCCCAACTGTCGTGCAACGGTCGAGTGCAAGCCGTCGCAACCAAGTACGTAGTCGGCCTCTACGTCCTCAGATGCGGCGCAGTGCAAGCGCACGCCAGATGAATCCTGGGTGAGTCCGGTTACTCGTGCATGCATTCTCTCGATGCCGTGCCGGTCGGCTTCCGCACGCATCGCGTCCACGAGCACTGTCCGCCGGACCCCCCGCCCGGGAGCATCCGGGAAGAGATGGTCGACCTGCCGTGCGCCCTGGCGGTAGGACACCCCGAGCAAATCGTGTCCGGGCGGGTTGAGACCAAGTTCCTCCAACAACGGCATCACTCCAGGCATAAGGCCTTCGCCGCAGGCTTTGTCGCCATCGTGGTCGCGAGCCTCGATGACGATCGGGGTCATCCCCGCGCGGGAGGCGAATAGTGCGGCGGCCAACCCCACCGGGCCTCCGCCCACGATGGCCACCCGGGTACCCATCACGCCAACTCCTCAAGCGCTTTGTTCTCGGTGGGGATGCGAAAGCCGAGCAGCAAGATCGCATTGAGCACGGTGAACACGGTGGCGGTGATCCACGCGGTGTAAATCATCGGAAGGGCGATGCCTTCAATCACCACGATCCAATAGTTGGGATGACGCAGCCAGGGGAATCGGTACGGACCTCGTCGGATGCGCGGGGCACCGGGCACCACGATCACGCGAGTGTTCCACTGCCAACCCAGGGTGGAGATGATCCAGTAGCGGGCGAACTGGCAGGCGAGCGTGATGATGAGCATCGGAATGCCCAGCCAGATGATGAACGGCCTATCGAAGATCCACACTTCCGCGACTGCGCCCACCAACAGGCCGGTATGCAAGGCGACCATCCACGGGAAGTGACCGCGGCCGACTTCCTTGCCGCCCTTCGCCATGGCGATCGCCGCGTTCTTTCGCGAGATGCGCAGTTCGTATAGCCGTTCGACTCCAGTGCCCAACACGAACAGCGTGTAGAGGATCACCGCCACTCCAACAAGACCATCTCAACGCTGACTCCAGGTCCGAGGGCGAACAGCAGCCCCAGGTGTCCGGCCGGATCCTTCGCGTGCCGCGCCAGCACGTGCAGCACTGCACTTGAAGACAGGTTGCCGGCCTCTGCGAGCACGTCCCAACTCGTGGCGAGATCTCCCGGCGCCAAATCGAGGGCATCGGAGAAGGCCTCCAGGACTCGAGGGCCCCCCGGATGGGCGAGCCATTCGTCCACATCGCCACGTCCCCGGCCGTGTGCTGCGAGGAGTGCATCGATGTCATGGGCGAGGTGGCGGTCGATGAGATCCGGCACCGCCGGGGTGAGCATGAGCCGCAGACCGTAGGAGCCGATATTCCAGCCGATCGCCTCGGTTGATTCGGGATACAGCGCACTTCGTGATCCGAGGACGACGGCGATCGGCTCTTCTGCTCGGTCGTCACCTGCGAATACCAACGCCGAGGCACCATCCCCGAACAATCCAGTTCCCACGATGTTCGCCATGGAGGCGTCCTCCCACTGGATGGTGAGCGAACACAATTCCAAGGAGACCAGCACCGCCAAGGCGCCAGGATCACCGCGAAGCAGATCGTTCACGCGCGCGATGCCCGATGCCCCTGCTACGCATCCCAAACCGAAACTGGGAACCCGTTTCACGTCCGAGCGAAATCCCATTGCCTGGGCGAGTTCCACATCCAGGGAAGGTGCACCCACTCCGGTTACGGTCGTGAAGAACAGATAGTCGACATCGGCCGGCTCGACGCCAGCGTCTTCAAGAGCTTGCCGAGT
>DASYOJ010000299.1:0-2411 GCA_036007925.1 Candidatus Nanopelagicales bacterium | reverse complement strand
AGCAGCGAGCCGGCAACCCAATTTGCCACGGAGTTGCTCACCGGCATCGCGTCAGAGCTGGGAGCTTCGAGTGAGACCGTCGCGTGCATCGACGAGGGTCGACACATTCCGTTCGTTGCTGCGTCCACCCAAAACGGCTTTGGGCGAGGCGTGCAGGGAACGCCCACGGTCATCGTGAACGGGCGCACGGTGGAGAATTCCTTCGCCGACAACGAGCTCATTGGCCTGGCCGTGGGCTGACAGCGACAAGACCTGCAGATGGAGTCACAAGAACGGATTCTTGTGACGCGACGTGCAGGGTTCGACGATTACGCGTGGTACGCCGCGTAGGACTTGAACCTACAACCCGCTGATTAAGAGTCAGCTGCTCTGCCAATTGAGCTAGCGGCGCAAGGAAGAGAAGGCTATCACCGCAGCAGGTCTACAAGGCCCGCCACCCGAAGGGAGTCTGCGGGCGGCAGTACCCACTCCTCACGGCCCAGGATGCGCCCGCTGACCGCTTCGAACATGTCCTGATAAGCGTCGGTGGCTGCGAAGTGCTCGGCGTGCGCACCCACCTGCAGCTGCGTTGCCTCGCGCCAGGTGGTGAACGCTTGATCGTCAGGAATGCGCACCTCAGTTTCGCTGCCACGCACGAGTAGCCGTTGCGACTCGGGCATCGCGAACGACGCCACGATGGAGCCGCGGCCCTGGACGCCGAAGTCCAATCGCGCCTTGGTGGTCATGTCGACCCCGAGGCCGCCGGTTACACGCTCTACTTCTGGGCGCACCTGGGTTATCTCGGGTAGGCAGCCCACCAGGGCGTGCAGAGGGTAGACGCCGATGTCCAGCAAAGCACCCCCACCGAGATCGGGGTCCAGTCGGTAATTGCCCTCTGGCACTCCCTCGAAGGTGAAGGTGCCCAGGAATTCGGCCACCTGACCGATTGCCCCCGAGGAGGCTAGTTCGGTGAGCCGTTGCATGCGCGGATGCCACATCGACCACGCGGCCTCAACGAGTAACCGATCGGCGGATTCAGCTGCCGCAAAGGCCTTCTTGGTCTGCTCTGCGGAAAGCGTTAAGGGCTTCTCGCAGAGCACGTGCTTGCCGGCGGCGAGTGCGTTGTGGATCCAGGGCGCATGCTGATCGTTGGTGAGCGCGATGTACACCGCGTCGATGGAATCGTCAGCCAGTAGGTCGGCGTAAGCGTTGTACGAGCGCTCGGGTTCCAGGCTTCGGGCGCGTTCGATATCGCGGGAGGAGACAGCCGCCAGAGTTGCGCTCGGTGCCGAGCGAAGAGCGCCGGCTGTTGCGGTCTTGACAATCCACCCAGCGCCCAGGATCCCCCAGCGAACGGTCATCAGGTGAGTTGCGGCACAACCGGCCGGCCGAGGTTGCGGGCCGACTCCTCAGCCGCTTCCATGACGGCCACCACGTTGCGGGATTGGACGGGGGAGACCTGCATAGCCGAACCGTTCGCAAGGAATCCGGCCAGTTCGGCGTGGAAGGTGAAGGGGGTGACGTCATCGAGCGGGACCTGTTGCGAAGCGCCGGTGTTGTCGTAGAGGAAGACGCGTGCCGGTAGATCAGCCACAGCGGGTTCAGCGGCCGGATCCCATTCGGCGACGATCGCGCCTTCGGTTCCTAGGACATGGAACTTCGGTTTGCGGGCGGCGGCCAGATCCGAGTGCACGAAGGTGGCGCGGGTGCCGTTCTCGAAGGTGACGCTTACTTCGGCGTGATCGGCGTTGGTGGCATGAAGCCACTTGCGCTTGTGGTTCAACCCGGACACGTACGCGATCGGCGCATCGAAAATGTTCAGCACCTGATCAAGGTAGTGCGAACCCCAATCGAAGATGGCGCCTCCAGAAACGGCGGCATCGGAGTGCCAGTAATCGCACGGGCGCGAGTAACCGCCCACGAAGCTGTCGTAGTGGAATACCTCACCGATCGCGCCCTCGGCAATCAACCGGCGCATCGTGACGAAATCCGGATCAAAGCGCCGGTTCTGGTAGACCACGAGGGTCTTGCCCTTCTCCGCCGCGTACGCCAAGGCGGCGTCGCACTCCTGCGCTGTCAACGCCATCGGCTTCTCGAGGACTACATGCAGGTCACGCTCGAGGGCCTTCATCGCCCAGTCATGGTGGCTGTTCGGGGGAGTGGAGACGACCACCAGATCGACGAGCCCGGAGTCCAGCATCTCCTCAGCGTCGGTGAAGGCTTCGACATCCGGCGCGAGTTCGCGTGCCACCTCGATGCGCTCGGGATTGGTGTCGCAGACAGCGGTGAGTGTCAATCCAGGGGTGGCCTGGACGGCAAGGTTGTGCTCGTGGCCGATGGCGCCGTAGGCGAGCAATCCGATTCGTGTTTCGGGCACGTGTCATCTCCTGAGGGTGCTGGGGGTCGGGGTGACGCTAACCGACTCCTAACGC
>DASYOJ010000298.1:0-10471 GCA_036007925.1 Candidatus Nanopelagicales bacterium | reverse complement strand
GCAGTCGGTTTCCTCGCAGCTGTAGGAACGTGGCTCGTGGTGCGTGGCGGTGCCGTTCGACTGATCTTGGGATTCATCCTGCTTGGACATGCAGCCAACTTGGTCATCATCTCCGCAGGCGGCGCTTTCCGGCGTGAAGCCCCACTCGTGGACGGGCAACTGCTTGCGGAGAACGCTGCCGATCCACTGCCTCAGGCCTTTGTGCTCACCGCGATCGTCATCACGTTCGGGGTGACCGTGTACCTGCTCAGTTTGGTTGCCCGGACAGCAAAGCAATCGTCCAAGGTCGAAGACGAATCGATCGGCCGTGTCGAGGGTGAGGAGGGTCATCGTGAACATGGATAGTTCCTTCTTGTCCACGTGGATCCTGCCCTTGGTGTTCCTTGGTCCGCTTATCGCCGCGGTAATCACCTTCGTGATCGGCGCGAGCGTGATCAGCCGTGTCATCGGATTGCTGGTGCCGCTTGGAGTGTTCATCGTTTCGGTCGTGCTGGTGATCGCCACGATGGACGGTCAGGTGGTCGTCTCGCAGATCGCCGGGTGGCCAGGCGGGATCGCCATTGCTTTCGTGGGAGATCTATTCAGCGCTTTGATGCTCGGAGTTTCGTCGTTACTGGTGTTCACCAGCATGGTGTTCGCTTACGCCGCAGGCTTGGGTATGGATCGGTGGTTTGTGCCCACCGTCTCGATCATGACCGCCGGGGTTTACGGGGCCTACGTCACAGCCGATTTGTTCAACTTGTTCGTCATGGTCGAAGTGGCGCTGCTTCCGTCCTACATCTTGATGTCACGCCGCGGAACTCTCACGGCGCTGCGCGCAGCGCGCTTGTATTTGATCGTTAATTTGACAGCTTCGACCTTGTTCCTGGCTGGGCTTGGTGCTGTGTATGGCGTAACGGGAACCGTGAACATGGCTGCGCTTGCCGGGCTCGGAGTGTTGCCAGTTGTCGGAGTGGCAACCGGGGTGATCATCATCGCTTTGATGCTCAAAGCTGCGCTGGTTCCCACCCACAGTTGGTTACCCGCTACCTACCCCTACACATCACCAGCCGTTACCGCCTTGTTCTCGGGTCTACTCACCAAGATCGGGGTGTATGCGCTAGTTCGCATCATTTCGTTGGTCTACGAACCAGGACAACTGGTGACGGTCATCGTCATCATCGCGTGTGTGGCCAGCATGGTGATCGGCGTGCTCGGCGCACTTGGTGAAGGGACCATCCGAGGGGTGCTGACCTTCCACATGATCAGCCAGGTGGGCTACATCCTCGTGGGGGTGGTGCTAGCAGGTGCGGTGGGATTGGCTGCTGTCGTCTTCTATCTGATCCATCACACCATCGTGAAGACGTCGTTGTTCCTGACTGGAGGAACTGTCGAACACGAAGAGGGCACCGGAATCATCCGCAGACTCGGCGGATTGGCACGAGCGCACCCGGTGGCTTCGCTGGCGTTCCTCCTGGCGGCTTTGTCTCTCATCGGTATCCCACCCTTCTCCGGTTTCTGGGCGAAACTCGGAGTTTTGAACGCAGCCGTGGATGCGGGTTCGGCTCTGGTCTTCGTTGCCGCATTGGTTGTCAGTGTGGGAACGCTCGGTTCCATGCTGAAATTGGGATCGGGGGTCTTCTGGGGAACGCCGAAGGGTATGCGCGAAGAGGAAGATGAGGAAACCCCCAGCGATGTCACGATTGGACCGGAGACTGTCGGTGCAACGGGTGTCGCGATTGACGTCGCAACAGCGGTCGAAGCGCCCCCAGTAACCAAGTGGAGACCGCTCCTGGTCTTCCCCGGGTTGGCCCTTGCGCTCGTTAGTTTGGGTATCGGGTTGTACCCGGAGTGGTTGCTGTCTCTTGCCGACACCGCTGGCCAGTCTTTGGCTGAGCCGGTTGCTTACGTCTCCGCAGTGCTCGAAGGTGGCCCGTGATGGGTTCTGCTTTGCAGCGCATCTGGCGGCTCCCATTACTCGCGGTCTGGGCGACCGGAGCGATCGCTGTCGCCTCGATACAAGTTGCCCGCGACATCATCAAACCTTCCGCGGCGTTCCAGCCAGGTATCGTCATTGTTCCGGTCTTCTTGAGTACGCCGACTCAACTGGCTGTGTGGGTCAGTTTGATTAACCTGACACCGGGAACTTTGACCGTCGAAATATCCGATGATCTTGATGAAGCATGGGTGCATAGTTTGTATGCGGGTGACCCAGAGGAACTGAAGCAAGAACTGCGCGATCTGCAGCATCGCGTGAGTCACGCATTTGTTGAACCGTTACAGCAGGGGGCGTAATGGACGTACCCGTAATCGTTGTGGATATTGCCTTAGTTCTCGTTGTTGTCGGTGCCTTAGCCGCCATCGTGCGAGCTGCAATCGGGCCGTCACGCGCCGATCGAGTCGTTGCCGCTGAACTGGGCTTCATCGCAGCAGTCAGTGCAATGTTACTTATTGCGATGCGTCTAGAAGAACCAGTCTTGTTTGACTTTGCGCTCATTGCGGTGTTGATCGGTTTCTTGACCACGATCGGTTTGGCTCGGCTCGTGACGCGCAAGCGCAGTGACCTGTCGGGGGAGTCGTCATGATCGTGTCGATCATCGTCAGCACGCTGCTGATCGTTGGCGCTGGGCTGGTGGCGCTGGCCGGCTTCGGCATCATTCGCTTGCCCGACCCACTCACCCGAGCTAGTGCGGTGTCCAAGGCGGCCGCGCTCGGGCTGTTGCTGATCATCGTGGGAGCGATCATCGATGATCGTTCACCGTGGGCGGTTCTGGTGCTGGTCTTGGTACTTATCGCCCACTTGGTCACCGTTCCGCTCTCAGGTTTGGCGTTGGCTCGGGCGTCCTATCGGTCTGGAACCGCCCGGCCACCGGTCACCACGGTCGACGAGCCGGGGGAACAGGGTCGGATCTAGCGCCCCGTGGGTGCGGGCTGCACTGCGATGGTGCAGGGTCGTAGCAGTAAGCGATGTCGATGGAGACGAGGAGTACCTGCTGTGGCTGATCTCTTAACTGATGACCGAATCGCCGACTTTTGCCTGCTGCATCCACGCTGGGAGCGCGACGGGAATGCATTAGTGGCGCAGGTGAAAGCCAAGACTTTCCTCGATGGGATCGACTACGTCACCAAAGTTGCCGAGGCGGCCGAGGCGATGGACCACCATCCGGATATCGATATCCGTTGGCGCACCCTCACCTTCTGCTTGTCCACCCACTCCGAGGGTGGCATCACCGATCTGGACACCACGCTCGCTGAGCGCATCGACATGATCGTCGATCTGTTGCCCTAGCCCCCTAACCCCCCTTCACGCGTTTCCCCCGGATTCCGGGGGAAACGCGTGTTCTGGAGCCGGATCCGGGGGAAACGCGTGTTCTGGAGCCGGATTCCGGGGGAAACGAAGCGAATCCCCCGGAATCCGGGGGAAACGGGTAGTGGTGGGGGCGGGGGTTGACGGCTGTCAGGGGGTAGGGCTAACGTTCCCCGTGGTTCGAACATATGTTCGAACCACGGGTCCCGGATTCGCGGCTGGGGCCCGTGCTCGATGAGAGCCCGATGGCCGCCGGGGTTGCCTCGACCCCCGCCCCGGCGGCCAGGGCTCTTCCATCGGCTAGCCGGTGTCGAACACGCCGGTCGAATACGCGGGTCGAACATGTGGGTCGAAAAGCAGGGGTCAAATACCGGCGATACCGCCAGTACCGGTAATCGGAGAGGACTACGAGATGACTGCGACCCCTGGAGAACTCGCCTTCGCCCACCCATCGCCTGCCTTCGACTTGATCGAAGGTTCCAAGCGCGCGCTATCGCGCGCTGCGCTGGCTCCCAGTCCCCACGAGCGCTACGCCGCTGCGCATCTAGCTGCATTACGAGCCGCGGCTGCGGTGATCGCCGTCGTGGCGCCCCAGGGGCCACGGAATCGAGTTCGCAGCGCCTGGGTAGTGCTGCGTGAAGCATGCCCACCGTTGGCCGAATGGGCGGATTTCTTCGCGGCGGGAGCTCAGACCCGAGCCGCGGCCGAAGCAGGGATTCCGTGTGTCAGCGGTCGGGCTGCCGATGACCTCGTCCGTGAGGCGGAATCGTTCTTGTCTCGGGTATGTCAAGTGCTCGAAGTGGCCCACCAGCCGGCACTGGCATTACGCCTGCGCGCCGTCGGTTGATGTGGTGGCGATTCCCTTCGCCCACCTACAGGTCGCCTCGAGTCACTCCCTGCGTTACGGCACGGCATTGCCGGAGACACTCGTGCAGCGGGCCGCCGAGGTGGGGCAATCGATCATCGGCTTGACCGATCGTGACGGCTTGTATGCCGCGGTTCGATGGGCGCGTGAATGCGCCCGGTTGGGTCTTTCTCCGGTGCTTGGAGTGGACCTGGCCATCGAGCCAACTGAGCCGGCTCGGATACACCCGCAGTCAGGTCGCCGAACACCGGCACGCGGCGGCGCGTGGGTGCAGGAGGACCGGCCCCGAGTGACCTTCCTGGCCACCGGTGCGCTCGGCTGGGCATCTTTGTGTCGACTTGTATCCGCCGCGCATACCGGTGTGCACACCGAGCGTGGACAGCCCTGGGTCCCGTGGTCGGCGTTGCGTGACCACAGTGCCGGGCTTGTTGCAATCCTCGGTCCAGAATCCGAAGTCGGCCGGTTCTTGTCCGGGGATCGCCCATTGCTCGCTGAAGCCGCGGCTCGGCCGTGGCGGGTGCTGTTCGAGCGCTATCTCGCCGTCGGCATCGTTTCGCATCGACAACCGGGCTTCCCCGCACACAAAAGGCACCGCTATTCAACCGCTGCAGCAGCGCGCATGCTGGCTTGGTCCCGCGAGCAGCGCCTTCCTGCGGTACTAACGAATGCAGTTCGCTACTCCAGCCCGCAGGAAGCGCAGGTTGCGCAGGTATTGGATGCAGCGCGGTTGTTGGTTCCGGTGAGCTCCCCGCGGGTCGAGCCGTTACCCCCGGAAGGTGGTCAGGCGTATGTGAAGTCGGCAGCTGAGATGGCCGATATCGCTGCGCAGGTGGCGGCGGCTGCCATGAGTGGTGGGCGCGAAGAGCGTGACGGTTGCCGGTTACTCGAAGACACCTGGCATCTAGCGCAGTACTGCGCCCTCGATCCGAGGCGAGATCTGGGATTGGGGGAGGTGTTCGTGCCGGAACTAGATGTATTGCTCGGGCGCAGCGTTGCAGATCCGGTGAGCCAGGCCGATGTCCTGTTGCAGACCCGCTGCCGTGATGCCATCCCCCGGATGTATCACGGCAGGCAGCGCACCGAAGCCGAGCATCGCTTGCATAGCGAATTGCGCACCATCATCGACCTGGGGTTCTCCGGATACTTCCTCACCGTGGCCGAAGTCACGGACCTAGTTCGCGCACAAGGTATTCGAGTGGCCGCGCGTGGTTCCGGAGCTGGCAGCCTCGTCACGCATCTGCTTGGCATCAGTGGGGTTGATCCACTCCAGCATGGTCTGTTGATGGAAAGGTTCTTATCTCCGCTACGCCGAGTTCTTCCTGATATCGATATTGATGTTGAGTCTGCACGTCGGCTTGAGGTCTACGACATCATTCGTGAACGTTTTGGCAACGACCGCGTGGCCAGCGTGTCGATGATGGAGACCTATCGGGTGCGCCATGCGATCCGTGATGTCGGAGCCGCACTGGGATTTGACGCAACGGACATCGATTCCTTTGCTAAAGCCTTCCCGCATGTGCGGGCGAGTCAGGCACGCAGTGCTCTCAATGATCTACCTGAACTACGTCATTCTTCTCTTGGTCGGTTAGCGCGGGAAGGGCAGCTCGATCACTTTTTGGATCTTGTCGAATCTCTCGATGGGCTACCTCGAGACATAGCGATGCATCCATGTGGCGTGGTGCTGTCCGATGCAACGTTGTTGGATCGGACGCCGATTGAGACCAGTGCCGCCGGCTATCAGATGAGTCATTTTGATAAACACGATGTCGAACACATGGGTTTGCTCAAACTTGACGTTCTCGGGGTCCGTATGCAATCGGCAATAGCCCACGCGGTATCCGAAATCGAGCGAGATAGCAAAATCCACGTCGATATCGATGGTCAGTCTCTCGATGATCCGCGAACGTTCGCATTGATTCGATCCACTCGCACTCTCGGTTGTTTCCAGATCGAATCTCCAGGGCAGCGTGAATTGCTGGGAAAGTTCGCTCCAGAGGAATTCTCCGATCTCATCATCGATATCTCATTGTTCAGGCCCGGTCCGGTCAAGTCCGACATGGTTACCCCGTTCTTGATGGCTCGACAAGGGTGGCGAGCTGCGGAGTATGTGCACCCGGATCTCGAACCGATTTTGCGTGAGACCTACGGAGTGGTGGTTTTCCACGAGCAGGTTCTACGCATCATCGCAACGATGACCGGCTGCTCGCTCGCCGAAGCCGATGAGTGTCGGCGCAGTATGGGTTCTGCTGAAGGGCAAGACGATGTGCGGGCGTGGTTCTATCCCACGGCGGTAAACCACGGATACGACCTACCCACCGTTGATCGAGTCTGGGAAGTGCTGCGCGCTTTCGCCTCCTTTGGCTTCTGCAAGGCGCATGCTGCGGCATTCGCATTACCCACGTACCAATCGGCGTGGCTGAAGACGCACTATCCGGCGGCGTTCTACGCGGGCGTCCTCACCCACGACCCGGGTATGTACCCCAAGCGCTTGTTGTTGGACGACGCCCGCGGGCATGGAGTCGAGGTGCGTGGAGTCGATATTCATGCTTCCACTGACTCCTATCGAATCGAAGGATCAGGGATACGTATCCCTCTGACCGAAGTTGCAGGTATCTCATCGGCCGAGGTTGAAGCGGTGCTGCGCGAGCGGCCGTTCGTGTCAGTGGCTGATGCTTTCTGGCGCGCACGTCTATCGCGACCCACTGCGGAGAATCTGGTGACACTCGGTGCGTTCGATTCTCTGCACCCGCCTCCTGTCACTCGCCGAGATCTGCTGTTGCAGGTGGCTGAGTTGGACCGGCATACCGGGGCTCGGCGAAGTGATGCGCAGCTGTCTTTGGATCTCCTCGGAGGCACAGCAGTTGATGTGCCACGTACAGGACTTCCCGAGATGGGTGTGGCGGAAAAGGTGCGTGCGGAGGTGTCCCTTCTCGGCTTAGACGTCAGCGCCCATGTTGTGGACTTCTACAAGGATCTCTTACGAGAGATCGGAGCGGTTCCCGCTAAAAACCTGCTCAGACAGAGATCCAATGCCCAGGTGTGGGTTGCCGGTGTGAAAGTAGCGATCCAAAGCCCGCCGATACGCAGTGGTCGTCGGGTGATCTTCGTGACGCTGGATGACTCCACTGGTCCGGTTGATGCAGCGTTCTTCGATGATGTCCAAGAGCACTACTCCTCAACCCTGTTCGGATCATGGCTGCTGGTAGTGCGTGGACAACTGCGACGATCTGGGCCAAAGGGCATCTCGATGCGCGCCACCGGTTGCTGGGATCTCGGGGAGGTGCGGGCGCTGTGGAAGCACGAGGGCATAGAGGCAGTCCGTGCATTGCTTGCCAGCGAACCTGAGGCATCGACTGAGCCGCAAACCCCCAGCAAAGTCCTCGTGCATGCCAGCGGGTTCCGGCAATCGCCCTACGCGGATATCGCCCCAGCGGGTAGCCCGGTGGGCTCAGCGCCGAGCAAGTTGTGGCACTCCAGCCCGGGCGCCTCCGGCTGGTAGCCCGAGCGAAAGGACAAGATGCGTTCATGAGTCGTAGTCAGGTTCGCCGCCCAAGCGGCCGGGTCGACTTCGGCGACGACGACACCGGGTGCACGATCGTGCATGTCGATATGGATGCTTTCTATGCATCTGTCGAGTTGCTCGAATATCCCGATCTTGTAGGAAAACCGGTCATCATCGGCGCGAGCACGGGTAATCGAGGCGTTGTCCTATCGGCCACCTATGAAGCCCGTGCACTCGGTGTGCACTCGGCGATGCCGATGGCGCGTGCTCGACGACTCGCGCCGCAGGCAGTGGTTCTGCCTCCCCACCATGCCCGGTATGCCGAGATATCGCGAATGGTGATGAACATCTTCGACTCCATCACACCGCTGGTCGAGCCGTTGTCTTTGGACGAGGCCTTTCTCGATGTTGCAGGAGCTCGTCGCCGACTCGGACGACCAGGCGCCATAGCTTCGCTGATCCGCTCCCGGGTCCGCGACGAAGTTGGGATCACGTGTTCCGTTGGTGTCGCCTCAACCAAGTTCGTCGCCAAACTCGCCTCCACGCGCAGCAAACCCGATGGTCTGTTGATCGTTCCTACCGCCAAAGTCATCGAATTCCTGCATCCACTGCCGGTCGGATCCCTATGGGGAGTGGGAGAAAAGACCGAGCAGCACCTCGAACGTCTGGGCTTACGCACAGTGGCTGACATCGCCACCACGCCCCTGGCAACGCTGGAACGGGCCCTCGGTCAGGCCCAGGGTCGCCATCTGCACGAGTTGTCCTGGGGCCGGGATCTTCGCCCTGTTGTCGCCCATGAACCGGATAAGAGCATCGGGAACGAAGAGACTTTTGATACTGACACCGACGATCACGAGTGGATCCGTTCGCGTATTGCCGGACTGGCCGACCATGTCGGACATCGGATGCGCCACTCAGGGCTCGTCGGACGGACGGTTGCGCTCAAAGTTCGTTTCTCCGACTTCACCACGATCACTCGTTCGCGCACCCTCGAGGTACC
Organism: Candidatus Nanopelagicales bacterium; assembly: GCA_036007925.1. Lineage (GTDB taxonomy): Bacteria > Actinomycetota > Actinomycetes > S36-B12 > S36-B12 > S36-B12. The sequence goes on along the minus strand of DASYOJ010000298.1, from coordinate 1,818 downwards.
GACCGATGTCGGGGCGGAGATCTACGCCACGGTGTGGGGGCTGTTCGAAGGGCTCGGGCTCCAGCGAGCGAGGATCCGGCTGGTCGGGGTGCGGATGGAAGGGCTCTCCGGCGCTGAGGACACCCCGGCCCAGATGTTGCTCGACGCCCCAGAACACGGTCGACGCGATGCCGAAGTGGCGATGGACCGGCTGCGGCAGCGGTACGGCCCAGGAGCTGTTCGCCCCGGGCGCTCCCTGGGCTAGCGGCAGGGTATGTCCCCGATGAACGGGGTGCGGGTTTCCCTTTAGCCGGTGGCGACCTATTCTGGGACTACACCGGCACCGCCGAGAGGCGAACGGCCCGGCCGTGAGGCAGACTGACGGCTAAGGCCGCTCGACCGCGAGAAGAAAGGGGGCTGACCATGCCGCTATCTGAGCATGAGCAGCGTCTGCTCGAGCAGATGGAAAAGGCCCTCTATGCAGAGGATCCGAAGTTCGCCACGAGTTTGCGCTCGAATTCCACTGCGGCCAATCGCAGCCGGGCCGCCCTCGGGGTTCTTGGCATCCTCGGTGGGCTCGGGGTGTTGCTCGCCGGCATGGCGATGCCCATGGCCATCGTGGGCGTCGTCGGTTTCGTTGTGATGTTGGCTGGGGCTGTTTTGGTCTACTTCGCTTTCACGCGGGGCAGTGCACCTGTTGAGGCTGCCCAAGGTGAAGCCGAGGGCGATGAAAGTCCCGCTGGCGGTTCTACTCGCCCTCCGCAGGGCAAGCAGCGGCGGGCCAGTAGCGGCTTCATGGACCGGATGGAAGAGCGCTGGCGCAAACGCGCTGACGGCGATAGCTGACACCATCGGTCGATGACAAACATCGTTCCCGCCCAACTCGGTCGATTCTTCGAGGACTTTGAGGTCGGTACCACCTACCAGCACCCCTTCGGGCGCACTATCAGCGAAGCCGACTCCACGTGGTTCACGCTCTTGACCTGCAATACGAACCAAAATCATTTCAACGCTCACCTTGCGCAGAGCAACCCGATCACCGAAGGCCGAATCATTGTCAATTCAGGGTTGACGGTGGCGTTGGTTCTCGGGCTTTCCGTGATTGACATGAGTCAAAATGCTGTCGCCAACTTGGGCTGGACCGATATCAAACTCACGCATCCGGTCTACATCGGAGACACTATCTACGCTGAAAGTCTGTGTCTGGAGGCGCGTGAGTCTTCCTCCAGGCCGGAGATGGGGATCATCCGAATGAAGACACGCGGACTGAACCAAGACGGCGACGAGATCGTTTCCTGGTTCCGTTCGGTGATGGTTCCCAAGCGCAGTAGCGGGATCGGGCAGGACTACTTCCCCGCTGCCACGAGCGGTCCGCTCGCACCTGAGGACTAGTCCACCGGGCCCGCCAGCCCGGTGCCCCGTCGCTTCGGCGCCCGAGGTGGACCATGATGGACTCGTGAGTAGCCGGGAGGTCGTGGTGGTGTCGCGTCCCCATGCATCCGAGGGGGATGTGCGAGCCCTTGCCCAGGATCTTTTCGCGAGCACGGTTGGCCTGGTTGTCTACGGATCTCAAACGATGTGGGCACTGACCGAGGTAACGGCACGCACCATCGTTGGTTCAGCACTCGATCGAATCGTGCCGACCCTGACTGATGCCATCGTCTCGCGCATGGACGTGACGGGACTGGTACTACGCAATGCCGACCTGCACGCCATTGTCACGGCGGCTTTAGATGAGTTGGACCTGACCACGATCGTCCTTGAGAGGGTAGACATCGACCGAATCGTGGAGCGGGCCGATGTGGATGCCGTTATCGATCGGGTACCGATGCTGCAGAT